>JAFSNT010000043.1 GCA_017443295.1 Clostridia bacterium | reverse complement strand
CTTCAAGGGCATCAACCCCGATGAGTGCGTTGCCATCGGCGCGGCCATTCAAGCCGGCGTGCTGGGCGGCGAAGTGAAAGACGTGCTGCTGCTGGACGTGACCCCCCTGTCTCTGGGTCTGGAAACCGAAGGCCACATCTTCACCAAGCTGATCGAGCGCAACACCACCATCCCCACCCAGAAGTCCCAGGTGTTCTCCACCGCCGCCGACGGCCAGACCACCGTGGAAATCCACGTGCTGCAGGGCGAGCGCCCCATGGCCTACGACAACAAGACCCTGGGCCGCTTCCAGCTCACCGGCATCCCCTCCGCGCCCCGCGGCGTGCCCCAGATCGAAGTGACCTTCAACATCGACCGCAACGGCATCGTGAACGTGTCCGCCAAGGACCTGGGCACCGGCAACGAGCAGAAGGTGACCATCACCGCTTCTACCAACATGACCGAAGAAGAAATCCAGCAGCGCGTCAAGGAAGCCGAGCAGTTCGCCGAAGCCGACAAGCAGAAGAAGGACGAAATCGAAACCCTGAACCGCGCCGATTCTCTCATCTACGAGATGGAAAAGCAGCTCAAGGACAACGGCGATAAGCTCTCCGCCGAGGATAAGGCCACAGTGGAAAACGAAATCGCCTCCTTCAAAAAAGTCCGCGAGGGCAACAACGCCGCCGAAATCAAGACGGCCATGGACGCCCTCACCCAGAAGGTGTACGCCATCTTCGGCAAGCTCTACCAGCAGCAGGGCGGCCAGCCCGGCCCCGATATGGGCGGCTACCAGCAGCAGGCGGGCCCCCAGGCCGGCACCCAGAATGACGACGGCTCCTTCAACGCCGACGGCAGCGTGCAGTAAATTGTAAGATTTCTGGGGGAAAACCGCTCTTTGAAGCTCAAAGAGCGGTTTTCCCCCAGACCCCCTTTCCGAGAAAAGCGATAGGAGGTGGCATATGAAAAAGCTGTGTTCTTCAATCGCTCTTGTATTGATACTGACCTTGTTCCTGTGTTCCGCCGCATCTGCCGATACGATTACCGCCATGGCAACGGAAATCAACCCGGAGCACCTGGAAAAGGTGGCCTCATACGCCCGCATCCTGGGTTACAATGAAGAAACGGGCGCCTTGACCGTAGCGTTGATCGTGCCCGAAATCTTTTCCTGGGAAGATGTGGAATTCCTGAAAGTGGGCGACAGCATTTACAGCGATGGGCAGGAAGCCGTCATTGAATCTATTTTGGGTTCAGACTGGGAAGGGGTTTTCCGAATCAATGACGGGGATGTATTTCTGACGAAGCCCTTCGACGGAAACGGCAATTACGCGACGGTGACTGATTACGGCGACTATATCTGGAATGTCCTGGCCGTGATCGAATGCCCGGTGACGGAAAACCTGGTGTTTCTGGACTATATCAATGAAGACGATGGCGGCATGCAAACGCTTCCCTTCGTTCGCACGCTGGAGGAATTTCTGGATCGGCTGGAAAACGGCCCCATAGCTTTCGATGAAAACAATGTAATCGTCATCTTTGATAGAGAAGGCAATCTGGACTCTATCCAGCGGTTTTACGTCCCCTGGCAGTAAAAGAGAAGCAACAAACTAACTGTGAGTTGATGATATATGGCAACAAAAAGAGACTACTACGAGGTGCTGGGCGTCGATAAAAAAGCGTCCGCCGAGGACATCAAAAAGGCGTACCGGAAGCTGGCCAAGGAATGCCACCCCGACCTGCACCCCAACGACAAGCAGGCCGAGGAGCGCTTCAAGGAGCTGAACGAGGCCAACGAAGTGCTGTCCGATCCGGAAAAGCGCGCGCGCTATGACCAGTTCGGCCACGACGGCCCCAACATGGGCGGTTTTGGCGGCGGCGCGGGCGGCTTTGATTTCAGCGGCTTCGGCGGCATGGGCGATATTTTTGACCAGCTCTTCGGCGGCGGCATGGGCGCCAGCGCGGCCCAGCGGCGTAACGCCCCCATGCAGGGCAACGATTTGCGCTACGACCTGCGCATTTCCTTTGAGGAAGCCGCCTTCGGCTGCGAAAAATCCTTTGAGTTCACCCGCAGCGAAAACTGCGAAACCTGCCACGGCACCGGCGCCAAGCCCGGCAGCCAGCCCACTCAGTGCCCCACCTGTAAAGGCACGGGCCAGGTTCGCATGTCCGCTCCTTTGGTGGGTACTGTGCGCACCACCTGTTCCACCTGCGGCGGCACCGGCAAGGTGATCACCGATAAATGCTCCGCCTGCGCCGGTACGGGCCGTCTGCGCCGTCGGCGCACCGCCAGCATCAAGGTGCCCGCGGGCATCGACAACGGCCAGATCCTTGTGATGGGCGGCAACGGCGAACCGGGCCGCAACGGCGGACCCAGCGGCGACCTGTACGTTCAGATCACCGTGCGTCCCCACAAGCTCTTCAAGCGGGACGGCACCAACCTGCATCTGGATCTGCCCATTTCCTTCACCCAGGCGGCCCTGGGCGCGGAAATCGACGTGCCCACCTTAGGCGGCGGCAAAACCACCGTGCATATCCCTGAGGGCACCCAGAACGACGCCGAAATCCGCCTGAAAGGCCAGGGCATCCAGCAGGTGCGCAGCACCTACCGGGGCGACCTGATCCTGCACATCCGGGTGGAAATCCCCCGCCGCCTTTCCGAAAAGCAGAAAGACCTGCTGCGCCAGTTCGAGGACGTCTCCTCCGGCAAGGAATATGAAACCCGCAAGGGCTTCCTGGACAAGGTAAAGGAATTGTTCAACGGCTGACCAAGAGGATATTTTCTGGGGGGAACCTCTCTTTTGAGTCAAAAGAGAGGTTCCCCCCAGACCCCCTTCCGAGAAAACCATAAAAAAGCTGTCCGGCATCATGCAGGACAGTTTTTTCATTCAGAAAGGCACTGGTTAATTCGGCCTTTCTCCCTCAAAAGAACTTTAGTGAAATCGCCTTTTTCCCCCAAGACTTTTATTGCTTTCTCGGAAGGGGGGCGATCATCCGATGACCGCCTGTGGCGGGAATATCATCGGATGTGAGATCATCCGAAACAAGCAATGTCCGCATGAAGCGGACTTGCGCCGATTGAGGATGCGGAAGGGGGAAACCGCTCTTTGGGGCCGAAGCGCCCGGAAAACCTGCCCTTGGGCCGGTTTTCAGCGGAGGCCGGGCTGGAAGGCCCCGGAAAGCAAAGAGCGGTTTCCCCCGCAAAATTTTAGTCAAGGCTCAGTTCTTCCGCCATACGTTGGGCGAGAACAGCAGCAGGATGGGGTAAATTTCCAGGCGGCCCGCCAGCATATAGAAGGACAGCAGCAGCTTGGCGGCGGGAGAGAAATGGGCGAAATTTTCCGTAGGCCCCACGCCGTTGAGGCCCGGCCCCACGTTGGAAAGACATGTGAGCGCCGCTGTCATGGCGGTGACGAAGTCCGTTTCCCGGATGCATAAAAGCAATGTTCCCACCACGGCCAGGAACAGCCAGATTGCCAAATATACCCCCACCTGGGCCAGGGTGTTTTCCTGCACGGGCTTGCCCTCGAAGCGCACCACCGCCACCTTCCGGGGCTGCAAGGTATGCTCCAAATCCCGGTAGGAGGATTTGAACAGCAGCAGGATGCGGCTCAGCTTGAAGCCGCCCGCCGTGGAACCGGCGCACGCGCCCATGCACATGAGCAGGATCACCAGCGCCCGGGCCAGCAGCGGCCACAGGTTAAAGTCCGCCGTGGCGAAGCCCGTGGTGGAGGCAATGGACGTGACTTGGAAAAACGCCGTGCGCAGGGCGGTAAAGAACGCGGGATACTGGGGCAGAATGGCGAACGTTACGATCAGGGTGGCGCTTCCGATCACGATCAGATAGAACCACAGCTCCTCGCTTTGCCGAATCGCTTCCTTTTCCTTGCGCAGCAGGTGGAAATAGACGGCGAAGTTCACGCCGAACAGCATCATGAACACGCCGATGATCCATTCGATCAGGGGATTCTGGAACGCGCCCACACTGGCGTTATAGTTGGAAAAGCCGCCGGTGCCCGCCGTGCCGAAGGTATGGATCAGGGCGTCGTACACGTTCATGCCCGCCAGCAGCAGGCACACCGCTTCCAGCAGCGACAGGGCGAAATACAGGGCATAAAGCAGCTTGGCCGTATCGCCCATTTTGGGCAGGAGCTTGGAGAAGGTGGGGCCGGGGCTTTCCGCCCGGGCGAGGTGGGACGTGCGCCCCGACAGCCGGGGCAGCACCGCTAAGGTGAACACCAGCACGCCCATGCCGCCGATCCAGTGGGTAAAGGACCGCCAGAACAGCACGCCCCTGGGCAGATGCTCGATTTCCGTCAGGATGGTGGAGCCGGTGGTGGTAAAGCCGCTGACCGTTTCAAAGTAAGCGTCCACAAGGTTCGGGATGGCCCCGGAAAATACCATGGGCAGCGCCCCGAAAAAGGAAAGGATCAGCCAGCTCAATCCCGCCACGGCCATGCCATCCCGGGCGGTGAGATCCTCCCGCTGGGGCTTGAGCAGGCTGCTCATGAGCGCGCCGCACAGAGCCGTCAGGCCGATGGTGAACACGAAAGCCGCCGCGTCTCCCCCGCCGTAAATCAGCGCCGCCGTCAGGGCGGGGATCATCAGCACGGCTTCCATCAGCAGCAGCCGCCCCAGCAGCCGGAATACAAGCTTATAATTCAAATGCAATACCTTCTTTTTATGTCCTAAACACCTGCCGCAGGGCGCTCAGGCCTGGCTGGCGGCTGACCACCACCACGTAGTCCCCCACCTCGATGGTATCTCCGCCGAAGGGCACCCTGACCTGCCCTTCCCGCACGATCACAGCCACCAGGGCGTCCGGGATCACATGCAGATCTTTCAGCGGCACGTGGATGAAGCTGTCCCCCGCCTGGGCGATGAATTCCAGGGCCTCCGCCTTGCCGTCCATCAGCCGGTACATGCGCTGCACCGCCGAGTCGTTGCGGCTGGAACGGGAGCGCACCACCCGCAGAATATCGTTGGTGGCCACGGATTTGGTGCTGATGATGCTGTCCAGCCCCATATCCTGCATGATGGCGGAATACGTGTCCCGGCTGGATTTCACGATCACCTTTTTCACGCCCCGCTTGGCGGCGTAGAACCCGGCCATGAGGTTTTCCTCGTCCCGGTCGGCCAGGGTAACAAAAGCCTGCACATCGGCGATGCCCTCGCTTTCCAGCAGCTCCTGATCCGTGCCGTCGCCCTCGATGATGGTGGCCCCCGCCAGCATTTCGGACAGGCGGCGGGCTTTTTCGGGCTTGATTTCGATGATGGAGGTTTTGATCCGCATGTTCAGCAGCATATCCGCCAAATAATAGGCGATGCGGCTGCCGCCCATGATCATCACGGAACGGATGGCGCCCACGCCCCTGCCCAGGGATTCAAAAAAGCGGGTAACGGTGCCGGGATCGGACGCCACGTGTACCCGGTCGCCGGGAGCGATGACAAAATCGCCCTTGGGGATGATAATTTTCCCGCTCCGTTCCACCGCGCAGAACAGCACCTGGGGCAGCTGCCGGTTCTTTTTATACATTTCCTTCAGGGGCACGCCCACCACCGGGTCGCCCTCCGCAGCGCGGAAATCCATCATTTCCACCCGGCCCCGGGCGAAGGTTTCAATGCCGCCCGCGGAAGGGAAGCGCAGCATGCGGCTGATTTCCCGGGCGGTGGCCCGCTCCGGGTTGATGGCGTAGTCGATGGACAGCTCCTTCTGCAAAAAGGACAGGCTGGTCAGGTATTCCGGGTCGCGGATGCGGGCGATGGCGTACTGCGCGCCCAAGCGCTTGGCCGTCAGGCAGGCCAGCATATTGATTTCATCGCCCATGGTGGCGGCGATCACGATATCAGCGTGGGGCGCGTCCGCTTCCCGCAGCGTGTCGGCGCTGACGCCGCTGCCCTTGATGAACATGGCGTCCAGGGTATCCATATTTTTCTGCAGCACCATTTCGCTGCGCTCGATCATGGTCACATTATGGCCTTCGTCCACCAAATGCTGCGCCAGGGAGATGCCCAGCTTTCCCCCGCCAATCACAATGATCTGCATGATGCCCTCCAAGCCTTCAAAGTGCCGTCCACAGGCGTCCGGTTTCTTCTTATTATATCAGGAACGGGGCCGTTTGAAAAGAGAAAAATGCCAATTGAATCCAGGAATTGGGAGAAAACGCGCTTTTTCTTTCGCTTTCTTTCATTTCAGCGCAGGAAAACCGCCCTTTCTTCCGTTTTATCAGCGGAGGATTTTACAACGCCTCCGTTTCATGATATACTAAAGGGGCAGCCGGCGTGCGCAGCCGGTTGCCCCATGATACTCCCCGGAGCATAAAAGGAGAACATGCTGTGAAACGAAGCATCCATCTGCCGGAGCAGGACGGCGCGTATGAGCCGCGGGAAGCCGAGCTTTATACCGATTCGGCCGCGCAGGACGTTCCGCCGAACGCCGAAGCCTTCGATCCATCCGCGGACGAGGACGGCGAAATGTATGACGAAGCCGGTCAGGACGGCTGGGCCGATCCCCAGGACAGCGCCCAGTACGCCTATACGGGAAGCTGGCTGGGCGAGGAGCAGGCCCCGCCCGTGGAAAAGCCCGTCAAACGCACCATTTTTAAGCCCCGTTCCCGCAAGCCTTCCTTTGTGCTGGCGGTAATCGTCAATTCCATCCGCCTGCTGATCCTGCTGGTGCTGATCCTGAGCTTAGCGGGGGCAGGCGCGCTGGTGGGCGTGGCGAAGGCCTACATGGAAACGGCCCCCACCCTGGATTTGGCCGCTATCGACGATCAGGCCCAGACCTCCTTCATCTACGACGCCGCGGGCAACCTGATCACCGATTACAAGGGCACGGAAAACCGCATCATGGTTTCCATCGACACCATGCCGCTGAACCTGCAGCACGCCTTTGTGGCGGTGGAGGACGCCCGGTTCTACACCCACAACGGCATCGACGTGAAGCGCATCGCGGGCGCGTTCATCGCCAATTTCGTCACCGGCAGCCAGCAGGGCGGCTCCACCATCACCCAGCAGCTGATCAAAAACACCCTGCTGTCCAGCGAGCAGTCCTATAAGCGCAAAATTCAGGAAGCGTACCTGGCCATGCAGCTGGAAACGCGATATACCAAAAACGAAATTCTGGAAGCCTACCTGAACACCATTTATTTGGGTGAGGATTATTACGGGGTGAAGGTGGCCGCCTACAACTACTTCGGCAAGGACAACCTGAACGACCTGACGCTGCGGGAATGCGCCATGCTGGCGGGCATGACCAACAACCCCTATTACTACAACCCCCGCCGGAATTTCTATACCCGCCAGAGCGAAACCACCGATTACCGGAAGATCACCAACGACCGCACGGACTACGTGCTGCGCTGCATGTACGAAAACCAGTTCATTTCCTATGAAGAGTACATCGACGCCATGGCCCCCGCCACCGCCTCCGTGCTGGAAAAATCGCCCTCCTCCACCGCCCTGTACCCCTACGCCCATTACGTGGAGTACGCCATCCGGGACGTGGTGAAAACCCTGCTGTCCATCAACGGCTTAGAGGACACCTCCGCCAACCGGGCGAAAATGGAAAATGAGCTGCGTACCGGCGGCTATCACGTATATTTGGCCCTGGACACGTCCATTCAGACCACCGTGGAACAAACCCTGGAAAGCTGGACCGACTATCCCGCCCTCCGCGACCCCTCCGACAAAATCTACCGGGCGCGGAATTCGGACGGCACCTATGACGAGATCATCCAGCCCCAGGCCGCCGCCGTGGTGCTGGATTACCGGACGGGCGAGCTGAAAGCCATCGTGGGCAGCCGCACCGCGCCCACCAAGCGAAAGACCCTGAACCGGGCCTGCGATATGAACATGCCGGTAGGCTCCGCCATCAAGCCCATCGCGGTCTACGCCCCCGCCATCGAATTGGGCGCGGGAGCGGGCACCATCCTGTACAATATGCCCCTGCCCATCAAGGGCTGGACGGGCAGCGACGGCAAGGACACCTGGCCCCAGAACTACGGCGGCTCCTCCTACCGGGGGCCGGAAACCATTCGCACCGCCATTACCCGCAGCGACAACACCGCCGCCGCCTACGCCCTGATGAACTTCGTGGGCGTGGATCGGGCCGCCGATTTCCTGCTGCGCCTCGGCGTATCGGAATCGCACATCAACCGCACGCCCTTCGGCCTGGCCTTAGGCTCCAGCGGCATCACGCCGGTGGAAATGGCCGTGGCCTTCGGCGTGCTGGGCAACGGCGGCGTGTACCAAAGCCCCATCAGCTTCTTAGGTATTGCCGACAGCAACAAAAACGTGATTTACGACGCCCACGCCAACCAGACGCGGCGGCAGGTGTTCCAGCCCTCCACCGCCTGGCTCACCGTGAACATGATGAAGGACGTGGTTTCCTCCGGCACCGGCACGGCCGCCAAGCTGTCCGGCCAGACGGTGGCCGGGAAAACGGGCACCAATTCCGATCAGAAGGGCGTATTCTTCGCCGGCCTCACCGGCTGGTACTGCGGCACGGTATGGATCGGCCACGACAATTACAAGGCCCTGTCCTCCAAAACCACCGGCGGCAACAGCGCCGCCAAGCTGTGGAAGGCCTTCATGCAGCCCATCCACAAAAACCTCTCCAACCGCGATATCATGGAGGGCAGCGCCTCCGACTACGGGCTGGTGCGGGTGACCACCTGCAACGTATCCGGCCAGCTGGCCACCGACGCCTGCCGCCACGACGTGATGGGCTACGGCACCACCACCGATTACTGGCCCGCCAACAGCGCGCCCACCGTTTCCTGCCAGATGCACTATACCCTGGACGTGTGCGACCAGACCGGCATGCTGGCCACCGCATATTGCCCCAGCCACAGCACCAAGGGCGTGGTGATGCTGCCCATCGGCCATCCCCTGTATGAGTTCGCGGATTCCGCTTACGCGGGGGTGCTGGCGGATTATTTGGGCGAATACGCCGCCATGCGCCTGACGGCGGACGGCAATATCAACGCCGCGCTGCTCCAGTCCCGCACCTGCTCTGTGCATCAATCCTATTCCTACAATTACGAGCAGACCATTATTGATAACACCCTGCTGCCCGACGCCCAGCGGCTGCTGGCCCAGGCCCGGAACCAGCTGGCCGCCACGCCGGAGGATCAGGCCGGTTATGCCGGTTTGTATCAGGCCGTCATGCACCTGAACGATATCATCAACAGCAATCCTTCCAGCACCGCCCTTGCCGCCGCTATGGCGAATTTGACCCAGGCCATGGCGAACGCCAGAGGCAGTTGGTAATAAGCGCCCAATGAAAAAGCCCGCCGAAGCGGGCCTTTTTCATTGGAAGGAAGGGGGAAGGGAGTTTTGCTTGAAACCCTATAAACGTCCTACCTCCTACTTCCTACTTCCTACCTCCTACCTAAAATCAGAGCTGGGGGCCGGCGGAAACCAGGGCCTTGCCCGCTTCGTTGCCTTCGTACTTGACGAAGTTCTTGATGAAGCGGCCAGCCAGATCCTTGGCCTTTTCTTCCCAGACGGCCTTATCGGCGTAAGTGTCCCGAGGATCGAGGATGGCGGGATCGACGCCGGGCAGGGCGGTGGGCACTTCAAAGTTGAAGTAGGGGATCTGCTTGGTGGGCGCGTTCAGGATATCGCCGTTCAGGATGGCGTCGATGATGCCGCGGGTATCCTTGATGGAGATACGCTTGCCGGTGCCGTTCCAGCCGGTGTTGACCAGATAGGCCTTCGCGCCGCTGGCTTCCATGCGCTTCACGAGCTCTTCGGCGTACTTGGTCGGATGCAGCTCGAGGAAGGCCTGGCCGAAGCAGGCGGAGAAGGTCGGGGTCGGCTCGGTGATGCCGCGCTCGGTACCTGCGAGCTTGGCGGTGAAGCCGGAGAGGAAGTAGTACTTGGTCTGCTCGGGAGTCAGGATGCTGACGGGAGGCAGCACGCCGAATGCGTCGGCGCTCAGGAAGATCACCTGCTTTGCAGCGGGGCCCTGGGAATAGGGACGGACGATCTTGTTGATGTGGTAGATAGGATAGCTGACGCGGGTGTTTTCGGTCACGGACTTGTCGGCGAAGTCGATCTTGCCCTGCTCGTCGACGGTCACGTTCTCGAGGAGAGCGTCACGGCGGATGGCGTTGTAGATATCGGGCTCGCTTTCCTTGTCGAGGTTG
>JAFSNT010000042.1 GCA_017443295.1 Clostridia bacterium | reverse complement strand
TGGTAGGGGGGTCTGGGGGAAACCATTCTTTGGCCTCCAAAGAATGGTTTCCCCCAGAAAGGATAATCTCTCTATGCTGTTTCGTATGATCCGCGGCGTGCTCTTTCATCAGAAGGGCAAAATGCTTTTGATCGCGCTGACCATCGCGCTGGGCGCGTCCCTGGCCACGGGGATGCTCAACGTGGTGCTGGGCGTGGAAGAAAAGGTCAACAAGGAACTGAAAAACTACGGGGCCAACATCGTGGTAAAGCCCAAGGATTCCTCCCTTCTCTCCGATATTTACGACGTGGGAGAAGGAGGGGAACTGAACACTGCTTATCTTCGGGAGGACGAATTGGGAAAGCTCAAAACCATCTTCTGGGCCTTCAATATCGTGGACTTTACGCCCTTCCTGGACGCTTCCGTCACATTGCCGGATGGTTCAAACGTGAAAATGACGGGCACCTGGTTCAACCATCACCTCGATCTGCCTACCGGCGAAAGCCTGGACGCGGGCGTGGTGGGGATGCGTTCCTGGTGGGACGTGACCGAAGGCCGCTGGCTGGATGAAAAGGACGGCGACGTGGCTTCTGAGATCATGGCGGGAGCGCTGCTTGCGCAGAAAATGGGATGGCACGCGGGAGACACGGTGCGCATTTCCGCTTCCCACGGGGAAAAGGACGTTACCATCGTTGGCATTTATGACGCGGGCGGCGACGAGGACGAGCAAATCTTTGCCACGCTGGATTTGGTTCAAGCGATGACCGGTCGGGAAAACAAGGTGGCTTCTATCGAGGTTTCCGCCCTCACCACCCCGGATAACGAGCTGGCCCGCCGGGCGGCCAGAAACCCAGCCGCCCTGTCCTCCAGGGACTATGAAACCTGGTACTGCACGGCCTACGTCAGCGCTATCTGCTATCAGATTCAGGAGGTCATTACCGGCTCTGTCGCAAGCGCCGTTCGGAAGGTGGCCGAAAGCGAAGGCACCATTCTGGATAAGACCAAGCTGCTCATGATCCTGATCACAGCCCTGAGCCTCATCGGTTCGGCGCTGGGCATTTCCAACCTGGTCACAGCCTCCGTCATGGAGCGCAGCCAGGAAATCGGCCTGCTCAAAGCCATCGGCGCAAGGGATCATTCCATTACCGGTGTGGTCATGACGGAGATATTGATTACCGCTCTTGTAGGCTTTGGAGCCGGGTATTTCCTGGGTTTCGGCTTCGCGCAGCTCATCGGCCACAGTGTCTTTGGTTCGTCCATCGACATGAACCCCAAGGTTGCGCCAATCGTGGCCGGTTTGATTGCACTGGTTACGATTGCGGGAAGCCTGCCCGCCATTCGGCAGATTCTGCGGCTGCGGCCTGCCGAGGTTTTACACGGGGGACATTAAAAGTTTGGAGTGTGGAGAGTGGAGTGTGGAGTTATATATAGCCGATGCTGGTGGCAACAGCATTGTGTGTCGCTGAAAAGCAAAATCAATATAAAACTCCACACTCCACTCTTCACACTCCACACTCACCATTCCCACAGCATGGAGGATATACCATGACAAAAAGACGAATGTTTCTGCGGATGATTACCGCATCGCTGCTGCGTCGCCGCTCCCGGATGCTGATCGCGCTGCTGTCCATCGGCATCGGCGCAACGATCCTGGCAGGACTGGTGACCATCTATGTGGACGTGCCCCGGCAGATGGGCGCGCAATTCCGTTCCTACGGCGCGAACATGCTGCTTCTGCCCAAGGACGGCGCGGAACTGAACAGCCAAAATCTTTCGGAAGCCCTGCAAGCGATCCCTGCGGACGCGCTGGTAGGCGCGGCCCCTTACCGTTACGTGCGGCTTGATATGACGACCCGCCAGCAGTCCTTCACCGCCGCCGGGACTGATTTTTCCCAGATCGTGAAGACCAGCCCCTATTTCAGCGTGGAAGGCGCGTACCCGTCGGAAACCCGTCAGGTGCTGGTGGGCAAGGAAATCGCCGAGACCATTGGCGTGAAGGTGGGCTCCACCATGGAGCTGACCTGGCAGCCCACAAACAACGCCGCGGACAAAACCCCGGAGGAAAGCCGCATGCCCGGCGCGTCTCTCTCCGGCAAAGCGGAGGGTTTTGGCGGCGGGGTCGTGTATGTCACAGCCGTATTGGATGAAAACGCATGCATTGCCTCCCTGACCGTGGACGCTTCCACCCAGACCCCGGAATATGGCGGGCGCATCCCGGATGACGAAATGTTTTTGAATCAGTTTATCGGGAAAAGCCTGCCCTTATCCCTTGGCGAAGATGTGGACGCCCTTTCCGGGGCCACAGTCACCTCTTCAGCCGTAGTGGACGCGCTGAACAAAGCCACAGAAGGGTCGGCTTCCATTCAGCCAAAGACCCTGAACTTTACCGTCACCGGCATCCTGACCACAGGCGGCGAGGAAGAAAGCTATGTGTTCCTGTCCCTGAAAGACATCGAAATTATGACCGGCTCGGATCAGTTGGACGTGGCGGAGCTTTCCGTATCCGCCAATGTGGATCAATTGGAAACCTACGCCAGCGCCATTGCTGAAAACAGCGCCAGCGTCAACGCACGCCTGGTAAAGCGGGTGGCGCGTTCCGAAGCGTCTGTGTTGGAAAAACTGACGGCGCTGGTGTTTCTGGTAACATTGGTGGTGCTTTTGCTCACCATGATCTGCGTTTCTACGACCATGATGGCCGTTGTTTCCGAGCGCAGGCGTGAAATCGGTCTGCGCAAGGCGCTTGGCGCGTCGGACGGCTCCATTCGCGCGGAATTCTTAGGCGAGGGCCTGTTTTTAGGGCTGCTGGGCGGCGTGATGGGGGCCGTTTTGGGGTTCGTATTCGCCCAGGTAGTGAGCGTGAACGTGTTTGGTTCGTCCATTACTTTCCAGCCCCTGCTTTTGCCTGCGGCGGTGATCGTGTCTATGCTGATTGCTGCCGTATCCTGCCTGCTGCCTATCAAGCGCGCTGTGGCGATTGATCCGGCGCTGGTTCTGAAAGGTGAGTGAACCGCGTGGTGCCCCGGTGGGGCATTCGACGCAGTCGAAAACAAGGTGAACGAATCAATCGAAACAAGCGGAGGGGCGAAGCGCAAGCAAGCCCATCCGCGCCGATTGAGATTGCGGAGGGAAAAAAATGAGTTTACTTGAAATCAAAAACGTCTCCAAAATCTATGGCGAATTAAAGGCCCTGGACAACGTGAGCATCCATGTGGACAAGGGTGAATGGGTCGCCATCATGGGCCCCAGCGGCAGCGGCAAAAGCACCATGATGAACATCATCGGCTGTATGGATAAGCCCACCTCCGGCGAAGTGCTGCTGGACGGGGTGGATATATCCAAGGAAAGCAGCAAACATCTCACCGACATCCGCAGGGACAAAATCGGCCTGATTTTCCAGCAGTTCCACATGGTCAATTACCTGACGGCTGTGGAAAACGTGATGGTATCCCAATACTATCATTCCATGCCCGATGAAAAGGAGGCGCTGGAAGCCTTGGAGCGCGTGGGGCTTCGGGAACGCGCCCGGCACCTGCCCAGCCAGCTTTCCGGCGGCGAGCAGCAGCGCGTCTGCGTAGCGCGGGCGCTGATCAACCATCCTGAACTGATTCTGGCCGACGAACCCACCGGCAACCTGGACGAAGCCAACGAAAACATCGTGCTGGCGCTTTTCGCCCAGCTGCACAGGGAAGGTACCACCCTCATCGTCGTTACCCACGACCCGGAGGTGGCCGAAGCGGCCCAGCGCACCATTGTGCTGGAGCACGGCAAAGTGGCCCGTGAGGTCATTAACGAGAATTTTGGGAAGTGACGGGGGTTTTTAACGGGAATTTTCTGGGGGAAACCGCTCTTTGAAGTTTCTTCGCACGGCCTGCGCTTCGCTTGCCCGCGCTGTGGCTCTAAGTATCTTTGCGGTCAACGCGGCAGGCGTCTAAAGCCGCCTGCCTATGAGCGGTTCCCCCCAGATCCGCAGCCTCAATGGTCGCAACTCCCCTTCATGGGGAGATTGCTCCCTTTCGGCTGATCTCACCGCCGATGAAATTCCCGCCACAGGCGGTCATCGGCGGTTCGTCCCCCTCCGAGAAAGCCATATTTGGGAGGTTTTTATGAAAAAGCAGATGATTCCCGCCATGATTCTACTGGTTTTGTCGCTCATTATCACCATCGGCAGTCAGAGTTTCCTTTCTCCCTGTATACATGAAGACGGTTCCTTTGGCCCCTGCCATTGGGCGGGGCAGGCACTGATGGGATTGGGCTGTGTGATCGGCATTCTGGCGATTCTTTCGCTGTGCGTTCAAAAAGCCCGATTGGGGACGTACATGAGTGCCTTGCCCGTCTGCGGCTTGGGCATCCTGATCCCCGGCACGCTCATTGATCTTTGTCACATGAGCACCATGCGGTGCCGCATGGTCATGCAGCCCGCTATGATCCTTCTGTTCTCTGCGGCGCTTCTTTGCGCCCTGACCGGCGCGATTATTACCGCGAGAAAGTAATCCAGCGATGAAAAACTTTTCTCTGTCTGTGAAAAATCTCATTCGGAAGCCTGGCCGTACTTTGGCTCTGGCACTGCTCACCGCGTTTCTGGCCCTGGCTGTGTTCGGCGGGTCGGTGGTGGTGCTGTCCCTGCGTAGCGGGTTGAACAGTCTGGAGGCCCGGTTAGGCGCTGACATCATTTTAGTGCCCGACCAGGCGCAAAGCAAGGTGAGCTTCCAGAACATGTTTCTGCAAGGAACGACCGGCGCGTTTTATATGGACGCCTCCGCCCTGGAAAAAGCCCTGGAAGTGGCAGGGGTAGAGAAGGCCGCGCCGCAGACTTTCCTGGCCTCCTTAAAAGCGGACTGCTGTTCCATCAAAATCCAGGTGATCGGCATTGACCCGGAAAAGGATTTCACGGTACAGCCATGGATCGCGCGGAGCCTCACCCGGGCATTGGGCGATATGGACGTGGCTGTGGGCTGCAAAGTGGAAGCGGGCATGGGCGAGATCATCCGCATCTATGAACAGCGGTGCAAGGTAGTGGCCCGATTGGAAGCCACAGGCACCGGATTGGATACGGCAGTTTACTGCAACATGAACACCATGAATCAGCTTTTGAAAGCCGCGGAGGAAAAGGGCGTGAGCCACAAGATGGCAAGCGGCGATGATGTGATTTCAGCCGTTTATATCAAGGTGAAGGACGGCTATGACATCGACGCCGTAAACAGCCAGTTGAACAGCCGCGTGCGCAAAGCCACTGCCGTTCGCACCCGCAGTATGATTACCGGCGTATCCGACAGCCTGGCGGGCGTCAGCCGCACGGTGACGATCCTGATCATCGCGGTGTGGGCGCTGGCTTTCATTATCCTGCTGCTGGCCTTTGTGCTGATCATCCGGGAGAGGGCCAGGGAATTTGCCGTGCTGCGTTTGCTCGGCGCGTCCAGAGGGATGTTGGGGCGCACGGTACTGCTGGAATCCGCCCTGTGCGGGCTGCTTGGCGGCGTGACAGGCGTGGGGCTTTCGGCGCTGCTGCTCTTTCCCTTTGCGCAATTGATCGAAAGCGCCCTGCAGCTGCCTTATCTCATGCCGGATGTGAAAAACGTCGTATGGCTGGGAATGGGTACGGTGCTTTTGTCCGTGATCGTTGCGGCCCTTTCCAGTGTGATCGCGGCTTATCGCTTAAGCCGCGTCGATCCCGGATCTGCCCTGCGGGAGGGAAACTGAAATGACCATCAAAGCTGAAAACATCTCCAAGCGGTATTTCCGCAAAACGGGCAGTGCCAATTATTTCTATGCCGTCAGTCCCTTGAGCCTGGAAATCAGGGGCGGCGAGGTAACCTTGCTCATGGGCCGCAGCGGAAGCGGTAAAACAACGCTGCTGAATATGCTCGCCGGGCTGCTGGCTCCAACGGAAGGAAGGGTATGGATCGATGAAACCGATCTGTACAGTTTGGACGACAAAGCCCTTTCCCGCCTGCGGAGCGAAAAAATCGGCGTGATCCCCCAGGGCCGAAGCGCCATCGACACCCTGACGGTCATGGAAAACATTCTGCTCCCCGCGAAGCTGTATGGAAAACCGCTCCCCGATGAATCAGCCCGGCAATGGATGGACCATCTCGGCATTGCGCATTTGGCCGACTCCCGGCCCGGGTCGCTGTCCGGGGGCGAGCTACGCCGAATGGCCATTGCCCGCGCCATGATCCAAGGGAGCGATATCCTTCTGGCGGACGAGCCTACCGGTGATTTGGATGATGAAAACACGGCCTTGGTTCTATCCGCCTTTTGGGCCGCCGCCCATGCAGGCAAGGCCGTGCTGCTGGTGACCCATGAAAAAGACGCTTTGGATTATGCTGATCAGGCGTATCAGATGAGCGCAGGGATGATCCAGCCCGTTGGGCAGAACAAAGAGCAGCCGTAACACGACCTTCTGTGATCAGCCAACGACAGGAGAGGATTGTTTTTTCACGGTTTTGCGATTCGATCTGTGATCATTGGCGCTTGACAGCCCGACAAAATGATGATATGATTTCGTTGTTAGAATTATCTAACATCGCTGCTTCCTGATGGAATTCCTCCCGAAGCAGCATATTTTCAGAACATAAGTTAGTTTAATCTAACTTTGGAGGGAAGCATGTCGGAAGAAACCGTGATCCGCTGCTGTGCGCCGACGCTGGCGGCCATCAAAACGGGAAGCCTGTTCAGTTGCCCTGCCCAAAGCCGGGAAGAATTAACGGAAAGTCTGCGTCTGGTCAATCGGTGCCTCATTCATAAGGACGTGCGGGCTTTCCCGCTGCGGTATCAGAATGGCCGGGCGTTGATTTATCTGTACCGTCCGCAGATGCTGGAGCGTGATTTGCAAAACCCCGTTGCGGAGGACATCCTGCGGGCAGCCGGCTATCCCGAAGGAAAAGCGATTGAAAAGATCGCTTACCTGATCCATCGGCTGCGGGAGTGCGATTCCTTCCCCCATGAGATCGGCCTGTTCCTGGGCTATCCTGCTGTGGATGTGAAAGGATTCATCGAGCACAAGGAATGTAAATGCACGGGCTTGTGGAAGGTGTTTGAAAGCGACGAAGCGGAAGCACAGCGATATTTCGCCCGGTGCCGCCGCTGTACCGAAGGGTATCTGCGGCGCAAACAGGAAGGATGGGACCTGTCCCGGCTGACGATTCAGCCCCGGCAGTTTTCATACAATTAAACCAATAAAGGAGGTTCCCCATGAAAACATTTCGTTCCCTGCTTGCCCTGGTGATGGCGCTGTGTCTGGCGCTGGGCGCGTCCTGCGCCTTGGCCGATCAGACCCTGGAAGGCGACGCCAATGTGGATCAGCGTTATTACCCCGCTGTCACACCCTTCATTCATCCGCCTTTCTACAACGTAAAGCTGGCGGTTGAAGTGGACGATCACGGCGTGATCACGAACGTTACGGACAACGGAACGGGCGGCGCGGGCTCCGTGCAGGAGGGCAATGAGGAATTCTGGGCCAACAAGAACAAGCCTTATTTTGACGCGGCTGTCAACGGCGGGCTGCTGGAAAAATTCGTGGGCAAGACTTTGGAAGAAGTCAAGGCCATGGATATGACCAGCGGCGGTGTGGATACCGTTTCCGGCGCGACCCTGGTCAGCGCCGCTGCCCAGGAAGCCGTGGTCAACGCCTTGGAAGGCAAGGCGGGCAAAACCTTCCTGGAGGTGGAGGGCTCCGCGCTGCCGGTGGAATCCATCGACGGGAACGGGATCACGCTGAAAAACGCCCTGCCCGATGATTTTGATGTACAGGTACTGGACGTCCGCTGGGGCGTGCGCAATGAAGAAATCGTGCCTACCGACAGCTATACCGTGGAAATCACAGACGGCAAGGTGACGATCGCCTTCCGGGACGCGGCCAGCCTGAAAGCCGGTTACTATTACGTGAACGTGGTGGACGCAAGCGGCAAATATCGTTCTCCTTCCTTTGAGGGCGGCCCCGGAGCGGCTCAGGCCCCTTACTTCATCATCGACAGCGGCCTGACTGCGGAGGATATTTCGTTTGACGGCCAGAGCGTCGTTCTTTCTTCCGGCTCCATGGCCGATTATCTGCAAAACATTGAACATGTGCTGATCCTGGCGGAGGGCGCGGAGAAGGCCACAGAGCAGGTCATCGTCGGCCATCACGGCACAGCCAGCACTTTCATCGCCCTGGATGAAAACGGCACGCTGAACGCGGACGGCGTGGTCAAGGCCCGCAACGGCAGCGAAAGTCCCCTGTTTGAGGATGGCGTCAACTACACCGTGACCGTGGCTGCCTTCGGCTACCCAGAGCTTTCCTTTTCCTATGTCAAGTCAGCAGAGGCGGCGAAAACCGGCATCCTCCCCGCCATCGCCGGAGAAACCGGCACCACTTACGTCAGCCTTTTTGACGTGATCATCAGCGACCGGTGGACGCCTGTCTGGCAGGGCTATATTGCCGCTGTCATCGGCGAGGAGGACGCTCCCATGATGACGGTCGGCCTGCAGAGCGCCATCACCTCCGAGCTTTACGGTGAAGCCGCTGTGGATGCCTTCGCGAACGGTGGTTACGCTTTTGACTGCGATTTCATCAACGACGCGCAGAGCATCACCTTCAAGGATGATACTGCCACGATCCTGAAAACAGACGGAACCAGCGAAACCCACACCTATGAGTATCTGGGGCAGGTCAGCATCGGTGAAAACGAAACCATGATGTACCAGAGTATGGAAATCTCCATGGCCTTCCCGGTAGACGTATACAGGAGCACCGATGAAGCGGGCGAGTTCAACTATTTCTTCCTGCGGGAAGACACCATGGCGGAGACGTATCATATCGAGTTCCGCTACGGCAAAGACCTGGAGGAACTGAAAGGCTACCTTGTGGGCCCCTACGCCTACTGGCTGGCGGCCGGTATCGACGCGGACGCCGATGAGGAAACTATTGAAAACGTGATCGCCCTGTTCTGCCTGGAAAACATGGATTATTCCGCGCATGCGGAAGCCGCGCTGGCGCAGTTGGATGACCTGGGCTTTGTGGGCACGTGGCAGGCGGATATGACGCCCTTCGGCGAGGCATACGCAAATGTGGAACTCACTATGACCATCGACGAAAACGGCCATGGGGTCACGTTCATGAACGGCGTGCAGACCGCAGACTTTGAAGCCTATGCTGTGGACAACGGCGAAAAGGGCGACGGCATGGGCCTGTATGTGGCGTACAGCAACCTGGAAGGAGAGGCGGAAGCCGCTCCCTATGTCCTGACGATCAATGAGGACGGTCAAACCGTGCTCACGCTGACAGCGGATGACGGAACCATCAGCTGGGTCAGGCAGGAAGCGCCTGAGGTGATCGAAGTAGCCACAGCAGAAGACCTGGCCGCCATCAATAACAACCTTTCCGGCAATTATGTGCTGACAGCCGACATTGATCTGGCGGGGATCGAATGGACGCCAATTGGCATGTTTGTCATGGGCGGCGGTGAGGAAGGCGAAGTGCCGGACAAAAATGCCGCTTTTACCGGCACATTTGACGGCCAGGGACACACTATCCGCAACCTGACTGTCAAACAGCCCGAAGGCTGGGCCCTGGGCCTGTTCGGATGCGCGGCCAACGCGGAGATCGGCAATTTCATCCTGGAAAACGCCACTGTGGATGGCAGCGTCATGACCGCTGATGTGGTGGGCTATGCCTATTGCTCCACCATCCATGATGTGACACTGGTGGGCGGCAAGGTGACCGCGCACTATACAGAAATGAGCGAAGAGGGCATGTACGGCGGTATTGCCGGAGCGTGTCTCGGCAGTCTTATCACCGGCTGTGACGTTCAGGCGGATATCACGATTCCGGATGGCACTGCCAACGCGGGCGTTGTGGGAGGCGGATTGCAGATGACCAGTGTCGTGAATTGCAAAGCGACCGGCTCCGTAACTGCCGGGAAAAACTGCTATGGTGTTGGCGGCATCTCTGGCTGTGGCTTTACCTCTGAGCAGTTCACAAACCTGACCGCGCAGGATATTGTTCTCACCGTGGGCGACAATTGCTTCTGGATTGGCGGCATCACCGGGTATGCGGGCGGCTATCCTGTGGAGGAACTCGGCATGCCTGTGACTGTCTTTACGAACTGCGTTGTCCGCAACGTCACCGTGAAGACCGGCGAAAACGCGGATGGTGTTGGCGAAATTGTGGGCAGCGGTTTCTACAGTGACGAACTGGCCGCGAACGGCGCTCCTTTTGACCAGCCGACACAGTTTGAGCTGGTGGATTGCAAAGTAGAATAATAGAAGAAGCAATAGAAATGCCAGAAAGTAAGTGAGATACCTTTTCAGCTTACACGGCGGCACGGTGCGGGCTGTATCGTGCCGCCTTTTTCAGGGGGAAATGATCCATGAAACCGGATTATAAAAACTGGATGCCCAAGGGCATGATCCTTTCCTTTGCGGTGGGAGCGATTGTTTCGCTGCTTCTCTGCCTGCTGTTTGCCTGCACCGGATGGGTGTCGGGCACTTGGCAAACGGTGCTGACCGTCCTGTTTGCCGCTCTGGCGGCGATCTTCTTCGGGCTAACCATCTGGTCTGTTCTCATGTATCGCGCCTTTGACTACAATGGCAAACGGCAGATGTCCCGGCAGATCATTGAGGGTGTCGCAGCGTATATCAAGCTGCCGCAGGGCGGGAGATGCCTGGACGTGGGCTGCGGGAGCGGTGCGCTGGCCATTGCCGTGGCGAAGCGGAATCCAAAAGCCGACCTTGTGGGGATCGACCGCTGGGGCAAGGAATACGCCTCCTTCAGCAAGGCCCTGTGCGAACGCAACGCCCAGGCGGAAAAGGTGAAAAACACGTCCTTTGAACAAGGCGATGCGACGCATCTTGATTTCCCCGACGAGACCTTCGACGCCGTGACCAGCAACTACGTCTATCACAACATTCCCGGCGACCGCCAGCAATATCTGCTGGAAACCCTGCGCACCCTGAAAAAAGGCGGCGCCTTCGCGATTCATGATATTTTCTCCGCCTCCAAATACGGCGATATGCAGGCGTTCGTGAAGAGACTGAAAGCCATGGGCTATGAGAAAGCGGAACTGATCGACACTGCCAACGGCAAGTTCATGAGGAAAAGCGAAGCAGGCTGGATGGGGCTGTCCGGTTCGGCGCTGCTGGTAGGGAGAAAGTAGCTTATTATTCTGATCTTCCAAGGCGTCTCTCAACAGGGGCGCCTTTATTATTTTTTTCGTTGTATCAAAAAATAGCTTGACAACTATTTTGACCAGGTGTATCATAACATCGTTACGAAACATCGTTATGGATGTGGGAGGCTGCAATGGCGAAACGGGTTGAAGGACGGTCAGATAGACTTCTGGAATGCGCGAAAGCAGAATTCCTTGAAATGGGGTTTCAGGAAGCGTCGCTGCGAGTGATAGCTGCCAAGGCAGATACCAGCACCGGCGCGATCTATACCCGTTTTCAGGATAAAGAGGGCCTTTTTCACGCGCTGGTAGACGATACAGCGAATTGTCTGCTTGATTGGTTTGAAAAGGGACAGCGGGCTTTTGCGAATCAACCGTCAGAGACACAGAAAAAGGATGTATTCACCTACAAACCGGATCTCTGGGAAGAACTGGTCAATTATATCTATGACCATTGGGATGTCTTTCGCCTCCTCGTCCGGTGTGCTGATAATTCCTGTTACGATGAAATGCTGAACCGCATGATCGACATTGAAGTCAACTACACCTATAAATTCCTGGAATCCACCGGCAATAAAGCTTTGGCAAACGGAGCACTTACGCCTATGCTGGTGCATATGCTTTCCAACGCTTTTTACTCCGGGCTGTTTGAAACCGTCAGGCATCAAATGTCGAAGGAAGACGCGATGACCTATGTGCGCCAGCTCCGTCGGTTCTTTGTGTGCGGCTGGGCCGATCTGCTTGAATCAAAGCCGCTTTGACGGCTTTTCCTTTTGCTCGTGAGTTAGTCATATCTAATTAAGGTGTCTGCGCGAAAGCGATGACATAGATCAATTTTTCAAGGAGGGTTTCTCATGAAAAAGCTTCTCTCGATTCTCCTGGCGGCTTGCCTGTTACTCAGCGTCTGCTGCCTTGCCCTTGCGGAGGAAAGCCCCTTTGCGGGCGGAACCGGTACCGCCGAGGATCCTTGGCAGATCGCAACTGCGGAACAGCTGCTTATGCTTTCAGCAGCCGTCAACGATGGCAGCGTAAACGGCTATCCTGGAAAGTTCTTCGTACTGACCGCGGATATTGACCTGAAGGATGTGGAATGGCAGCCCATTGGTCATATGGATCTCACAGACATGAGCAACACCAGCTGCATGTTCATGGGCACCCTGGACGGACAGGGACATACCATTTCCAATGTTACTTTCCATTCTGATTATCCCGTCTGCGGTGTTGGCGTAGTCGGCATGAACTGCGGCGAGGTGAAA
Source organism: Clostridia bacterium (assembly GCA_017443295.1). Lineage (GTDB taxonomy): Bacteria > Bacillota > Clostridia > Christensenellales > Aristaeellaceae > RUG563. The sequence goes on along the minus strand of JAFSNT010000042.1, from coordinate 3,416 downwards.
AACCTGACCGTCCGGAATGTGGATATCCGCTGCGAGGACATTTACTCTATGGCCGTTGGCGGTGTAGTCGGATATAACATGGGCATCATTCACGATGTTACGCTGACCGGTGAGAACAGCATTGCCGGTGTCAACGCTACCGGCGGTATCGCAGGCGGTTCCATGCAATCCATATGGAATTGCAGTGTGGATGGCACGACAATTCACGTGCTTGGCGACAACGATTTTTCCTCCGGTCGCATCATTCAGCAGGATATCGGCGAGTGCGGCGGCCTGATTATCGGCGGCAGCTTTGGGGGAACCCTTGACAACTGCACGGCAAAGGGCACGGTCATTGCGGAGGACAACGAACCTGTGGGCCTGGGCGGCATAGCGGGCTGTCTGGAGATGATGGACAGCGTCACCAACTGCACCGTCGAGGTGGAGATCATTTCTGCGCAGGGCGGCCACGCCATCGGAGGGCTGTGCGGCTTCAGCGGCACCCACTCCAATGGGAATATCGTAGCCGACACCGAGGGCATTGTCACTACCGAATATCCCGGCATCATCGACAACTGCGCTGTGACGGTCAGGATGAACGTGCCCGGCGCGACCCATGTAGGCGGCCTGGTGGGCACCGGCCTGTACTATTATGGCGAAGAGACGGCGTTCAAGATCACCAACTGCACGGTGAACGGCGAGATCGTCGGCGCAATTACGCCCGGCGCGGTGGCGGGACGCGCGGAGAATTCCGTCATCGAGAGCTGCGCGTCCAGCGTCACCCTTGATGGTGAAGCGTTGAAAGTGGAGGTCGGCGAGACGACCACCATGTACGAGAGCGGCGACCAGCTTGAGGAAGTCCCCTCTTCGGAGGACAGCGCTGCCTGATAACTTTTGGAACCATCGGTCAGTGAAGTGATTCGTGAAGCCGTTGCTGAAAGGATGTGACATTGAATGGCAGAAAAACAGGATTCCAGGTCGAACCTGCTGAACGGGAATATTTTCAGAACCATGTTATCGCTGAGCGTTCCGGCGATCCTGGGCATGGTGGTTATCGGCCTGTACAGCTTTATGGATGCGGTTTTTGTGGGTCGTATGGTTGGGCCGGAGGCCATGACAGCGGTGAAAATCTCCTATCCCTTTACGCTGCTGAACAGCGGCATTTCCACGCTGATCGGCACCGGATCAGCTTCGGTTCTGTCCCGCGCTGTGGGCCGGAAAGATCAGGGGACGGTGAATCAGATCATGGGCAATCTGATCGCTCTGATCGTGCTGCTGTCCCTGATCGTTACGGCTGTAGGAGAAATATTTACCGCGAACCTGCTTGCGCTTTCCGGCGCCAAGGGCGATATCCTGACGGAAGCGGAAAGATACCTGAAAGTGGTATTCATCGGTTCCTTGTTTGTGAACTTTGCCCAGTCAGCCAATATGGTCATGCGCGGCGAAGGCAAGCTGAAGATCGCTATGGGGATCATGGCGGCGGGCGCGTTGCTGAACATCGCCCTTGACCCGCTGCTCATTTTCCTGATGGGCAAGGAAAACGGCGTACTGGGCGCGGCGTGGGCCACGGTGATCGCCCAGGTGATGCAGGCTGTCTTCACGTTCTGGTATTTCAGGAAAAAGAGCGAAAACGTAAAAATACACAAAGTCAAAATCCATGGCAACCTGGTGGGCTCGGTTCTGGGCGTGGGCGTTTCCGCCATGCTGATGCAGGTGATGACCATGGTGCAGCAGACCGTTATGTACAATACTGTGGAAAAATGGGGCGGCGGAAGCTGGCAGACGGTTCTTGGCGCGTGCCTGAGCCTGCAAGCGTTTGCTTTCATCCCATTGTGGGGAATCAGTCAGGGCTTCCAGCCCGCCATCGGCACCAATTACGGCGCGAAACAGTATGACCGCGTGCGCGGCTTCACGAAAGTTTTCATGCTGGCGGCAACCGTGCTGGCGCTGGTGTTCTATGTGCCGATCATGCTGGCACCGCAGACTATGCTGGGCATGTTTATTACCGACGCCGCGATCTGCGAACAGGGTGCGCCCATGCTGCGGGTGCTGTTTTCCACCTATATTTGCTACGGCGTGCTGATCCTGGCTATCACCTTCTTCCAGGCCATCGGCAAGGCTGGGGCTGCTTCGGCAATGGCGTTGCTGCGGCAGGTGCTGCTCTTCCTGCCTCTGGTCGTGCTGCTGCCGACAGTGTTTGCGGTTCCTGTGCAGGGCATATTCTACGCGCAAATGTTTACCGACCTCGTGGTACTATTGATCGGTATTATCCTGCTTTGCAAAACGTTTGCCAATATCAGAAGGCTTCCGATATACGACAGGCACGGTGCGAGTGTGCCTGCCTGATGCAGCGGTATCAAGGAAAACTGCAAAAAAACTTCGAATATGGCGGCAGTGTCGTTCCGGCATCTGCCGCCATTACTCGTAAAAACAAGCTGTTAGAAATTTTTAACTTGACAACAGGCAGGAAATGCGGTATAGTTTACAGCGTAAGCTAACAATGTATTCTATGGAGATTATTTATGCCCAGAGACAAAAGTGCCAGCCATGTCAGGGTCATGGCCGCAGCAAGTGAGGAATTTCTGGAGTACGGCTTTGAAAAAGCCTCCATGCGCCGCGTCGGGGAACGATGTGGCTTTACGGCGGCGGGGCTCTATAGGCATTGCCGCGACAAGGAGGATCTGTTTGACCAGCTGGTCGCGCCTGCGGTCGAACGGATCAACGCCTGGATGGACGCGCATTTGACGAAATATCTGGCCGCGGTGCAGGATGAAGGCAACCTCCAGTGGCAGGATTCATGGGTTGATATGATGCGCGAAATTGTTTATCCCCACATGGACGATTACCATTTACTGCTGACCTGCTCTTCGGGAACGAAATACGAAAACTTCCTGCATGATCTTACACAGACCGCACAGGAGCAAACGTTTCAGTACCTTCCGGTATTGCGGGAGAAGGGACTGGCCATCCGCGCGATCAGCCCCACGGAAATGCATCTGCTGTTCAGCGCGTATGTGACCGCTTTGTTTGAGCCGGTGATCCATCGATACACTTTGGAAGAATCGATGCGATGCTTGGAGACGGTCGAAGCCTTCTTTCTTCCGGGGTGGAAAGCGCTGTTTGGCTTTTGAGTTTGTCCGGATATGATGATACCGCCTGTTCCCTTTATGGGACAGGCGATATGCATAAAATGCGGTTAGCTAACGCTAACTTCGGCTTGTTAGCTGACGGAAAGCGAGGGATATCGATTGAAAGAAAAAAAACAAGGCAGGGAGACGTCAGCATTTGGTAGGCTAATGGAATACGCTGGCCGCTTCCGGGTGCTGACCTATCTGTCACTGATCCTGTCGGCGCTGAGCAGCGTGCTGGCACTGTTGCCCTTCGTCTGCCTGTGGCGCATCATCTGGGAAGTGCTGGAAGTGCAGCCGGACTTTTCA
>JAFSNT010000041.1 GCA_017443295.1 Clostridia bacterium | reverse complement strand
TTCCCAGGAAGCCGTCCACAGCAGGTTGATCTCGTTGTTCGCCAGGGCCAGGTTGGCTTTCTCGGTGTATTCGCCGCTGCCGATGTCGGTCAGCTTGATCTGCACGTTGATTTTGTCGGCGATGTAGGCGTTGATGGCGTCTTCCACCTTCTTGACCTGTTCAGAATCGGGGGTGGCCAGGTTAAAGGTGCAGCGGGTCAGGTTGATGACGACCTTGTCATCGGCATGGGCCAGCGCGCAAACGCTCAGCAGCATGCACAGAACCAGCAGCAGGGATACGAGCTTCTTCATAACAGGTGCCTCCTAAGATTTTTTTATTTCTAACGCCCCAAGCGCTGGAGCATTGAAACCGGATCAACCCTTCACCGAACCAACGGTGAGGCCCTTGACGAAGTACTTCTGGAAGAAGGGGTAGGCCACCATGATGGGGCCGATGACCACGATCACCGTGGCCATGGTGGAGGAATACTGGGGAATGGTGCCGCCCATGGCCGCGCGGGCGCTGGCGGGCACGTTGTTGTTGTTCAAAAGGAATTCGATGCTCTTCTGAATGTTGATGAGCAGCAGCTGCAGGGGCTTTTTGTTGTTGCTCACGATATAGAGCAGGGCGTTCTGCCAGTCGTTCCAGTAGGCGGTGGCCATCATGAAGCCAACGGCTGCCAGGGAGGGCTTGAGCAGGGGCAGGGTGATCTGGAAGAAGGTGCGGTAGTCGCCCGCGCCGTCGATGGTGGCGGCTTCCATCAATTCACCGGGGATGGAGTTTGCGATGTACGTGCGCAGGATGATCACGTTCATGGTGGTCACGCACAGGGGCAGGATCAGCAAAAGCAAACTGTCCTTTAAGCCGTACCAGCTGGTGAACACGATGTAGCCCGCCAGCTGGCCGCCGTTAAAGAGCATGGGGATCAAAAGGAACACGGACAGGAACTTGGAAAGCATGAAGCCGTGGCGGCTGATGGAGTAGGCGTACATGCTCATGATCAGCAGGCCCAGCAGGGTGCCCGAAAGGGTGACGAAGATGGTGACGCCGTAGGAACGGATCAACTGGCTGCCGTAGCGCAGCACGGAATCCATGCCGTTCATGCTCCATACCGCCGGGAAGAAGGAGAAGCCGTGCTGGTTGATATACATTTCATCGGTGAACGCGGAGATGAACACCAGCAGCACCGGGGCGAAGCAGAACACCGTGAACAGGAACACCAGCAGCAGCAGGATGTATTGTCCAACGCCCTTCTTTTTGTTCTCCCACCGCTTCTTATAAACCTTTTTATATGCCGTATCCGTCATTTTTGTTTCCTCCTTTGCGGTGTCAGAACAGGGCGTTCTCCGGCTCGATCTTGCGAACCGAGAAGTTAGCCAGCAGCATCAGCAGCAGACCGATGACGGACTGGAAGAAAGACGCGGCGGCGGTGTAGCCGAAGTTGGAGGATTTCAAAATCTGGTTCAGGATGTAGGAGTCGATCACCTGGGTGGTGCTGTACAGCGCGCCGTTGTTGCGCGTGACCTGATAGAACAAACCGGTGTCGGAGCGCATCACGTTGCCCACGGACAGAAGCAGCATCACCGTGACCATGGGGATCAGGGCTGGAACGGTGATATGGAGGATCTGCTGCCATTTGTTCGCGCCGTCGATGTCCGCCGCTTCGTAGAGGGAGGTGTCGATGCCGGAGAGTACGGACATGTACAGCACCGAGCCGTAGCCCGTATCCTTCCACACCTTCACCACCAGCAGGATCCAAGGCCAGTAATCGGCTTTGGAATAGAAGCGGGTGGAGGTGCCCAGCACGTTGTTGATCATGCCGGTGCGGGAATCAATGAACGCGAACACGATGAACTGCACGGCGGCGTAGGAGATGAACACGGGGATGATCATGAGGGTCTGCATGGTCTTGGCCATTTTCTTGAAGGCCAGCTGGTCGATGGCGATGGCCACCACGATGTTGAGGAACGTGCCCACGATGGTGAACAGCAGATAGTACAGCACGGTGTTCACGGTCATGTTCACAAAGGTGTTCTTGGATTTGATCAGAAATTCAAAGTTAGCCAGGCCCACCCAATCGCTGCCGAAGATGCCCTTGGAATAGTCGAACTTTTCAAACGCCAGCACAAGGCCGGTCATGGGCACGTACATGATGAACAGCAGCACCAGGAACGCGGGCAACGCCATCACCACATGCGCCCTGTGCTTCCATGTGTTATGAAAGAACTCTTTCACAAATTCATCTCCTTTGCTGATCTTTCGTGTTCGGTCAAGTTGCGAAATTGTTTTAGATCATTTCCCAATTCTGACAAACTTTCTTCAAAAAATCGTAAGAATCGGCAAAATATGCGTCGTTTTTTTTAATTAGGGGACTATACCGTTTTCGCTGCCCGTGCGGCAGGCCCAACCGTTTCGCCCCGCAGGAGCCGCACCGGCACGATAATGGATTCGGAAGCAGGCCGGTTTTCGATCCGGGCGATCAGCAGCCGCGCCGCTTCGCGGCCCATCCGGGGCGCGTCCTGGTACACGGTGGTGAGCCGTGGAGAAAAGTTCTGCATCTGCGTAAGGCCGTCAAACCCCGCCAGGGATACGTCCCCGGGAATGCTGACCCCGGACTCCACGGCGGCCTGCTTGGCGCCGGTGGTGTTGTAATCGTCGCACATGAGGATGCAGGTGGGCCGCTGGGGCAGGGAAAGCAGTACCTGCACGATGGCCCGCGCGTTTTCCGGATCGGTGTACCGGCAGGGCAGTACGTATTCGGGCGGCACAGTCAGGCCCAAGCGCTCCGCCGACTCCCGGAAGGCTTTCAGCCGCGCGTCGGTGACCGCGCTGGAAGGGCCGTGGACAAAGGCGACGCGGCGATGGCCCAGGCTGTACACATAGTCCATCAGCGCCCGGATGCCCCCTTCGTTGTCGGACATCACGCTGGGCACGCCCTGGAACCTGCGGTCGATGGTGACCACGGGCAGCTCGCTTTCCGCCACCTCCCGCACCTCGGCGTCCTCAAAGTCTAAACAGGCCATGCACACGCCGTCCACTTCCCGATAGCGGCAGTGATCCAGGTAGGTGACGCGGCCATTGCCCATTCGGTGGCCGATGAAGGTGATATCGTAGCCTTCCTGCTCGGCCTCGCGCTTGAAATGCTCCAGCACGGTGGAGAAAAAGGGATGGGTCAGGCCGCTTTGGGAATCGTCGGAGAACAGCACGCCCAAGTTGTAGCTGCGCCCGCCCTTCAAGGCCCGGGCGTGGGCGTTGGGATGATAGTCCAGCTCCTGCACAGCCTTCATGACCGCCTGACGCGTGGCCTCGCTGATATCGCTGTAACCGTTCAGCGCTTTGCTGACAGCCGATACGGAAAGCCCGCAGTATTCCGCCAAATCCCGGATGGTGACACCCATAGGCTTTCCCCTCTCTCTTTTGCTAAATCGGTCACTAAATCGTTTTCGTTGATAATATACCACGCAATCGCCCCCTTGTCAACAGGTTTTTTGAAAATTTTTCGATGTTTTTTCGGAATTAACGAAATATTTACGATTCCGACGCAAATATTTCGGAAAACCTTTATTTCTCCGGCCTTCCGCCCCGGCGCAGGATTTCAGATTCCGGCGGCGAACATATGCAGCATCCGATTTCGTCCCGTTTTGCGACGCGATTTCAAGGGAGGAGCCTGTAAATATGAAGTACATGCATTCGGAATGGAGAAGCCGGGTGGATCACTGGATCGAAGCGCTGAAGGAGGATTTGTATTTGCCCCTGGAGCGCATTGATTTGGCCGCCTTTTTTTCCGCGGATCACCTGCCGCCGGAGGAAGCGGCGAAGGGCGCTTTTCAGCCCATCCTTCCCGGCGAAAAGTGGGGAAAAGCCTGGGAATACTGCTGGATGCGCGGCAAAATCACCCTGCCGGAAAAAGCGGCGGGCAAGCGCATCGTGATGGATTTGCAGACCGGCTGGGAATCCACCGTATTTGTCAACGGTCTCGCCTTCGGCACCCGCCGGGCGGAATGGGTGAACGTACCCCATCATTATCTTGTGGACAACGTGCTGACGGAAAGCGGCGTGCCGGGCGAAACCTACGATCTTTTGATCGAAGCCTACGGCGGACACGACTTCCCGGAGCATAAGGGCTACGCCTGCGCCACCGGCCCGGTGCTGCCGGGGAGCTACGAAGGGCTGAACGGCCCCGGCCCCCGGAACACCTTGGGGGACGTGACCTTCGGCGTGTGGAACGAGGACGCTTACCAGCTTTATATGGATATGATGACCTTGAAGCTGCTGGCGGAGCAGGCCGACCCGGAAAGTCTGCGGGCGGACAATATCTGCACCGCTTTGGAGCAGGCCACCCTGATCGTTGATTTTGAGCAGCCCCTGGAAAACCGGATCGAAAGCTACAAGGCCGCCCGGGAAGCCCTGCGGCCCGCCCTCCGGGCCGTGAACGGCACCACCGCCCCGGTGTTCTACGCCGTGGGCAACGCCCATTTGGATTTGGCGTGGCTGTGGCCCATGGCGGAAACCCACCGGAAAACCAGCCGCACCTTCGCCCAGCAATTGCGGCTGATTGCTCGGTACCCCGAATACAAATACCTGCAAAGCCAGCCCGCCGCCTACGAAATGTGCCGGGAATACTATCCCGAGCTGTTTGACCGCATCGTGAAAGCGGCGAAAACGGGCCAATGGATCGCGGAAGGGGCCATGTGGGTGGAGCCGGACACCAACATGACCTCCGGCGAATCGCTGATCCGGCAGGTGATGCACGGCAAGCGCTATTATAAGGAAGTATTCGGGGTGGATTCCGTGGTGCTGTGGCTGCCGGACACCTTCGGCTACTCCGCCGCCCTGCCCCAGATTTTGAAGGGCACGGGGGTCAAATATCTGGTGACCCAGAAAATTTTCTGGAGCTACAACGAGGGCGACCGGTTCCCCTACCACTATTTCACCTGGGAGGGCGCGGACGGCTCCAAGATCGACACCTTCCTGCCCACCAGCTACACCTACCAGACCGACCCCAAGGAAATCTGCCAGACCTGGAAGGGCCGGGTGCAGAAGCGGGGCCTGGATTCCTTCCTGCTGCCCTTCGGCTACGGCGACGGCGGCGGCGGCCCCGCCCGGGATTACATCGAATATCTGCTGCGGGAAAAGGATTTGGAAGGCATGCCCCGGGTCAAAATGGAAGGCCCCGTGCAGTTCTTTGAGGATATGGAAAAGAAGGGCGGGCCGAAAAACACCTACGTGGGCGAATTGTACTTCTCCGCCCACAGGGGCGTTTATACCTCCCAGGCCGCCATCAAAAAAGGCAACCGCAAGGCGGAGCTGGCCCTTCGGGAAGCCGAAATGTGGGGCGCGCTGGCGGCGGCGACGGGCTTTGCCTATCCCCTCCCCCGTATGGACGCGGCCTGGAAAAAGCTGCTGCTGAACCAGTTCCACGATATCCTGCCCGGCTCCTCCATCGCCAGGGTGTACGAGGACGCCCGCCGGGATCACCGGTGGATCATCGGCGAGGCGGAAGCCGTAAAGAACGACGCGCTGAATGCCCTGACCGACGGAGAGGGCTTTACCGTGTTCAATTCTCTTTCCTTCCCCCGTGTGGGCTTAGTGAAGCTGCCGGAGCGCTTCGCAAAGGGCGCGGTCACATCGGAAGGCGAACCCGTTCCCGTACAGCTCACGGCGGAGGGTTTGATGGGGCTGGTCACTGTGCCCCCCTGCGGCGCCGTATGCCTGATGCCCGGCGATTCCGCTTCCGAAAGCAAGCACATTGCCCGCGCCCGCCTCACGGACACCGGCGCGGTGATCGAAAATGATTTTGTGAAGGCCGTGCTGAACAGCATGGGCGAGGTGATTTCCTTTACGGATCAGACCGGCCGGGAGTACGCCGCCGGGCCGATGAACCATCTTTTGGCCTACAAGGACGTGCCTCGGGTTTTCGACGCCTGGGACATTGATTCCAATTACATCGACCAGCCGGTGGCGCTGGAGGAAAAGGCGACCCTGACCGTCAGGGAGGAAAGCGGCCTGCGGGCGGTGCTGCACGTGTCCCGCAGGATCATGAATTCCGCTTGGGAGCAGGATATCGTATTAACGGCTTCCGGCGCCCGCCTGGACTTCGTGACAAACGTGGACTGGCGCGAGCTGCACAGGCTGCTCAAGGTGGAATTCCCCGTGAACGTCACCGCCGCCGAGGGCGTCAACGAGATTCAGTTCGGCTACATGGCCCGGCCCAACCACCGCTCCCGCCTGTACGACAAGGACCGCTTCGAGGTCTGCAACCAGCGGTACAGCGCCCTGTGCGACCAGACCCACGGCGCAGCGGTGCTGAACGACTGCAAATACGGCGTGAGCATGAACGGCAACGCTCTGCAATTGTCCCTGCTGCGGGCCGCCGCCTCCCCAGAGATGCGGGCGGACAACGGGCCGCACGCCTTCACCTACGCTTTTACCGGCTGGAACGGCCCCTTCCTCGACAGCCCCGTGGTGCGGGAGGCCTATGACCTGAACGTGCCCCTGCAAACCATGGAGGGCGGCTGCGCGCCCTTCAGCGCCTTCGGCGTGGACGCGCCCAACGTGTTCATCGACACGGTGAAGCCCGCCGAGGACGGCAGCGGCGACGTGATCCTGCGCCTGTACGAAGCCAAGCGGGGCGACACCGCCTGCCATCTCGCCGTGAATCTTCCCTTTGAGGCCGCGTATCTTTGCGACATGCTGGAAAACAGGCAGGATGCCCTGCCCGTCGCGGACGGCGGAATCGCCCTGCGTTTCCATCCCTTTGAAGTAAAGACTGTTCGGCTCATTTCCGCCAAATAAGGGCCGCCCGTGCCCCGCGCCCCGCCGAAAGGCGGGGATTTTTGCATATTTCCGTATATTTTTCGCTTTTATTCTGTATATTTTCGGCTTTTTGCTTGACAGCGGGGAAAAAATCTTTTATCATTGAAGCCTGTTAATAGCCTGATTGCAGGCGTCGATGGGGAGATACGCGGATGAACGCAAAATTTTACGCCTATTTATTCAAGCGGCTGCTGATGGCGCTGCTGACCATTTTCCTGGTGATCGCCATTACCTTTTTTGTGATGCACGCCATTCCCGCCAGCCCTTTCAGCTCCGAAAAGGCCAAGAGCGACGCGGTCATCGCCGCCCTGGAAGCCAAATACGGCTTTGACAAGCCGGTGACGGTGCAGTTCTTCAACTATCTGTGGAATATCCTCCACGGCGATTTCGGCCTTTCCACCGGCTGGGTGGGCAACACGGTGATCGACCTGATCATCGGCGGCTTCTCCTATTCCGCCCAAATCGGCTTCACCGCCGGGCTGCTGGCCATCGCGCTGGGCGTGGTGTTCGGCTCCATTGCCGCCCTGCAAAGGGGCAAGGCCTTGGACAAGCTGATCCAGGTGCTGACCACGGCGCTTGTATCCATGCCCTCCTTCGTCATGGCCACCATACTGCTCTTGGTATTCGCCCTGCTGCTGGGCTGGCTGCCCTCCATGGGCAATCAGCCGGGGGGCCTGATCCTGCCCGTCGTTTCCCTGAGCCTGTACCCCATGGCGTATGTCACCCGCCTGCAGCGCTCCTCCATGCTGGACGTGCTGGGCCAGGATTACATCCGCACCGCCCGGGCCAAGGGCGTGAGCAACACCAAGGTGATTTTCAAGCACGCCCTGAAAAACACCCTGACCCCCGTCATCACCTACGCCGGCCCCATGATGGCCTACATCCTCACCGGCTCTATGGTGGTGGAAAACATTTTCTCCGTGCCCGGCTTAGGCCGCCTTTTCACCAACAGCATGCTGCGCACCGATTATATGATGATCATGGGCGTGACCATTTTCCTGGCCACCATGATCATCCTGATGAACTTCATCGGCGATATCCTCTATAAGGTGGTCGATCCCCGCATCGACCTGACCTGACCGAAAGAAACGAGGCAGGAGAAACGACATGTCTGAAAGCAAGAAATTAAAAAATATTTTGAGCCTGCAAATTGATCCTGATCTGTTTGAAAAGGCCAGCGAAGAGGAAAAAGCCCAGCAGGTGACCATGCGGGAATCCATCTCCTTCATGCGCGACGCCATGCGCCGCCTGCGCAAAAACCGCATCGCCATGATTTCCCTGTGCGTGATCCTGCTCATCGCGCTCATCGCCTTTATCGTGCCCAGCTTCTACCCCTACACCTACACCAAGCAGGACGTGTCCGCCCAGAACTTAGCGCCCTTCCAGTACAGCGCCAAGGAGCAGGCCAAGATGGCCAAGGGCATCGACGTGTTCCCCCACATCATGGGCACCGACGCCCTGGGCCGGGACTACGCCATCCGCGTGATCTACGGCACCCGCATTTCCCTGCTGGTGGGCATTTTCTCCGCCCTGATCGTCATCGTGATCGGCATCATCTACGGTTCCATTTCCGGCTACTTCGGCGGGCGGGTGGACATGGTGATGATGCGCATCGTGGATATCATCTATTCCCTGCCCGACGTGCTGATCGTGATCCTGCTTTCGGTGGCCATCAAGGACTGGGTTTCCACCTCCCAAAGCGCGCTGATCGCCCGATTGGGCGCGGGCATGGTGTCCATCTTCATCGTGTTCGGCCTGCTGTACTGGGTGTCCATGGCCCGGCAGGTGCGGGGCCAGATCCTGTCCATCAAGGAGCAGGAATACGTGCTGGCCTCCAAGGCCATCGGCGCTTCCCCCGCCCGCATCATCCGCAAGCACATGATCCCCAACTGCGTGTCCGTCATCATCATCGTGGCGGCCATGCAGATTCCCAGCGCCATTTTCACGGAGAGCTTTTTGAGCTTCTTAGGCCTCGGCGTGTCCATCCCCATGCCGTCCTTAGGTTCCCTGGCCTCCGACGCGCGCACGGGCCTGCGCTCCTATCCCTATCAGCTGATTTTCCCGGCCCTGTCCATTTTCCTGATCGTGCTGTCCTTCAATCTGCTGGGCAACGGCCTCAGGGACGCTTTCGATCCCAAGCTGCGTTCATAAGGAGGGATGCGAACCATGAGCATGCTGGAAGTAAAAGACCTGCACACCTCCTTTTTCACCCCCTCCGGCGAAGTGAAGGCCGTCAACGGCCTGTCCTTCCAGCTGGATAAGGGCAAGGTGCTGGGCATCGTTGGGGAAAGCGGCAGCGGCAAGTCCGTCTCGGCCTACTCCATCATGCAGATCCTCACCAACCCCGGCCGCATCGTGTCCGGCTCCATCAAGCTCCACGGCGAGGAGCTGGTGGGCAAGAGCGATGAAGAAATGCGGAAGATAAGGGGCAACAAAATCAGCATCATTTTCCAGGACCCCATGACCTCCCTGAACCCCACCTTTACCATCGGCAATCAGCTTCGGGAAGCCATCATCCTGCACACCGACCGAAGCCGAAAGGAAGCGGAGGCCCGGGCCATTGAAATGCTCAAGCTGGTGGGCATTTCCGAGCCGGAAAAGCGCATTCACCAGTACGCCTACGAGCTGTCCGGCGGCATGCGTCAGCGGGTGATGATCGCCATGGCCCTGGCCTGCGAGCCGGATATCCTGATTGCCGACGAACCCACCACCGCCTTAGACGTGACCATTCAGGCCCAAATTCTGGAATTGATGCTCTCCCTGCAAAAGGAATTGGGCATGTCCATCATTATGATCACCCACGATATGGGCGTCATCGCCCAAATCTGCGACGAGGTGATCGTGATGTACGCCGGCGGCGTGTGCGAGCGCGGCACGGCGGACGCCATTTTCTATCACCCCATGCATGAATACACCCGGGGCCTGATGCGCTCCATTCCCGATATGAGCGACGACGAAAAAACCCGGCTGGTGCCCATCACCGGCACGCCCATCGACCTGCTGCATATGCCGCCGGGCTGCCCCTTCGCGCCCCGGTGCGACCGGGCCATGAAAATCTGCTTACAGGAAAAGCCCAAGGAATATTGGGTGGGGCGGGATCACCTGTCCGCCTGCTGGATGAACGTAAAGAACGGCGCCTGCTATGAAGAACGCCCCGAGGAGGGCACAGTGGAGGTGGAGGAGCATGTCTGAGCAAAAAGCCTTTGCCCCCAATCCGGAATATCTGGTGCAGGTGAGCCATTTAAAGCAGTATTTCCCCATTTCCACCGGCTTTCTGAAAACCGCCATGCTCAAAGCCGTGGACGACGTTTCCTTTGATATCCGCAAGGGCGAAACCTTAGGCCTTGTGGGCGAAAGCGGCTGCGGCAAAACCACCGTGGGCCGCACCATGCTGTACCTGTACCAGCCCACCGGCGGCGAAATCTGGTTCGGCGGCAAGCAGATCGGCAGCAAGGATTCCCTGAAGGAATACCGCCGCCGGGCGCAGATGGTGTTCCAGGACCCCTATTCCTCCCTGAACCCCCGCATGACGGTGGCCGACATCGTGGCCGAACCCATCGACGTACACCACCTGTGCGAAAGCAAAAATGCCCGGGAGGAGCGGGTACACGAGCTGATGCGGCTGGTGGGCCTGAACACCGAGCATGCCACCCGCTACGCCCATGAGTTTTCCGGCGGCCAGCGCCAGCGCATCGGCATCGCCCGGGCCTTGGCCTCCAAGCCGGAGTTCATCGTGTGCGACGAACCGGTGTCCGCCTTAGACGTGAGCATTCAGGCCCAGGTGATCAACATGCTGGAGGATCTGCAAAGCCAGTTCGGCCTGACCTACCTGTTCATCGCCCACGACATCAGCGTGGTCAAGCATATTTCCAACCGCATCGCGGTGATGTACTTAGGCCACATGATGGAGCTGGCTTCCTCCAACGAGCTGACCCATCATCCCGTACACCCCTACACCGTTTCCCTCATGAGCGCCGTGCCCGTACCCGACCCCCAGGTGAGCCGCAGGCAGAAGCGCATCGTGCTGGAGGGCGACGTGCCCAGTCCCCTGAAAATGCCCACCGGCTGCCCCTTCCGCTCCCGCTGCTCCCGGGCCACCAGGGAATGCGCCCAGTGCCTGCCCCCCATGCGGGAGGTGTCCCCGGATCATTTCGTGGCCTGCCATCACGTGTAAACCCAAATCCCGTGCTTCCCGCCGCATGGCGTGAACAAATATATTTTTTCCAAAAAGGAGGACCCCCCTAATGAAGAAGACTCTCGCTCTTCTGCTGGCGCTGGTGATGGTGCTGAGCGTTGCTTCCTTCGCTTCCGCGGAGGACGGCAAGGTGATCAGCATGTTCCTGGGCGGCGGCACTCCCCTGTCCATGGACCCCGCGCTGAACAGCGCTTCCGCCGGTTCCAACATCATCCGTTCCGCTTTCGCGGGCCTGACCGGCTTCCAGTACAACGAAGCGGGCGAACCTGAGATGGCCCCCGAGCTGGCTGAATCCTGGAACATTTCCGCGGATGGCCTGACCTACACCTTCGTGCTGCGCGAAGGCCTGAAGTGGTCTGACGGCACCGACGCCACCGCTTCCCAGATCAAGGCTTCCTGGGAACGCGCCGCGTCTCCCGAGCTGGGCGCCGACTACGGCTTCCTGTATGACGTGATCTCCCGCACCGCCGACGGCGGCCTGGACATCGACGTGGACGACGCTGCCCGTACCTTCGTGGTGCATCTGCCCCAGCCCTGTGCCTACTTCCTGGATCTGTGCGCGTTCGTGCCCTTCTATCCCGTGCGCGTGGATCTGGCGGACAACGAAGGCATTTGGGCCACCAATCCCGAAACCTACATCGGCCTCGGCGCGTTCAAAATGACCAAGTACGCCGTGGATGACGTGATCTCCTTCGAGAAGAACCCCTACTACTGGAACGCCGACGCCGTGAAGCTGGCCGGGCTGAACTTCTATCTTTCCGAAGATAACACCGCCATCCTGACCGCTTACGAAAACGACACCGTGCAGTACATCCAGTCCATCTCTTCCTCCGAGTTTGAACGCCTGAACGCCACCTATCCCGGCGAACTGGTCTTCTGGCCCACCCAGGGCACCTACTACATCCTGTTCAACGTACACAAGGATCTGAGCCCCTCCGCCAAGCAGCTCACCGTGCAGGAGCAGAGCAAAGCCCGCTTCGCCCTGGGCCAGCTGATCAACCGCTACGAAGTGGTGACCTACGTGACCAAGGGCGGCGAAGTGGCCGCTACCGGCTTCTTCCCCACCGGTCTGGCTGACGGCCTGAACAGCGACGTGCGCGCCGCGGAAGGCTACGGCGTATGGTACACCGGCACCAACGAATTCTCCGATGTGAACCCCGATTACACCGTGGATCAGGTGGAAGCCCTGCAGACCCTGATCGACCTGGGCTATCCCTGCACCGGCAGCATCGAGGGCGGCGATATCTACTTCACCGACTTCCCCTCCATCGAATTCGCCTTCAACAACAGCGGCAACAACGCCCTGATCATCCAGTACGTGCAGGAAACCTGGAACCAGTTCGGCATCTCCGGCGTGGTGAACCAGGAAGCCTGGGCCACCCTGCAGAGCAAGCTGAAGGCCGGCGACGCGGAAGCCGCCCGTATGGGCTGGATCGCTGACTTCAACGACGTGGTCAACTTCCTCGAAATCTTCATCTCCGCTTCCGGCAACAACTATCCCCGTTTAGGCCGTGTCATCGGCGATTACACCCGCAACAGCGCCGTCACCGCCGACGCCGGTTTGGGCGCTTACTGGGGCCCCGACGGCGACAAGACCTGGGCCGAAGCTTATGACGCCCTGGTGGACGCCGTGAAGGCCGCTACCGATCCCGTGGAACGCGCCAAGCTGGCCGCCGAAGCGGAAAAGGTGCTGATGGCTACCGGCGGTGTGAACCCCCTGTACTACTACACCACCGCGCAGATGCTCAAGCCCGCTGTGCATGACGTGATCCGTCTTGCCACCGGCGACGTCATCTGGACCTACGCGGATATGGACTGATTTCCGCAGACCCATACGAAAACGGAGGGGCCGAAAGGCTCCTCCTTCTTTTGTGCCGCCGGGTCGCGTGTCCGGCGGTATCTTATATCTTTTTAGCCGTTCAGCCACGATAAAATTATAGTTTGCAGAAGGTCTTGCCGTAGGGGCGGATAATATCCGCCCGCCTCGCGTAACATGTTAGGTTTGTTGATTTTTTCCAGCGTTCGTGACATCCGACAATTGCGGGCGGATATTATCCGCCTACTGTCCTATACCCAGCAAAGCTGGTATTCCATACTCAGCTAAACAGTTATGTTTTTATCCTTCTTCCGGCCCGGCCAGGGCCTTTTCGATGGCCTCCAGCAGGGCGTCCCGGCCGTCCCCCGTTTCGGAGGAATAGCACACCACCTGCCAGGGCTGCACCTGGAGCGCCCGGCAGATGGGAGCCAGGTTTTTCATCCGCGCCCCCCGGGAAATTTTATCCGCCTTGGTGGCAACCACTAAGAAGGGCTGACCCGTGGCCCGGAGGAATGCGTTCATCTGCACGTCGTCCTGGGTGGGTTCGTGGCGGATATCCACCAAATGCAGGGTCAGGCGCAGTTCCCCGGTTTCCCGGAAATATTTTTCCATCATGCCGCCCCAGCGCTGCTTTTCCTGCTTGTCTACCTTGGCGAAGCCGTAGCCCGGCAGGTCCACCAAATGAAAGCTGCCGTTGAGCAGAAACAGGTTGATCAGCCTTGTTTTGCCGGGGGTGGCGCTGGTCTTTGCCAGGGCCTTGCGGCGGCACAGGCTGTTGATCAGACTGGATTTGCCCACGTTGCTTTTCCCCGCCACGGCGATTTGGGGCAGGGCGGGGTCGGGCGCGGCGTATACGCTCATGCTGGTGACAAATTCCGCTGTTTTGATTTCCATTATGCTTTATACCCCACCAGTTCGGATTCCGTATTGTCAAAGCCCACGTTTTGGCGGCTGTGGATGCGGACGCCGTGGGCGGTGAAGGTCAGCTTCAGCACCGCCTCAAAGGGCGTGTTTACAAAGCAGGCGTGCAGGATCAGCGCGTCGTCCTTCCGGGCAGCCCGAACCGCGGCGCGCTCCATCACGCGGACGACGGCCTGCTCCAGGGTGCCCTCGTTTTTCTTCGCTTTCCAGGTGAAGGGCGTCCACTTGTCCAGGCAAAGGGGCATTTCGCAGCCGTCCAGCAGCACCCTGTCCTTTTGAATCTCAATCGTTTCGGCCAAGCTGTTGCCCGGCTGCAAAACGTATGTACCCAGCCACGCTTCTTCCGGCACGGGGGCGGACACTTCCTTGCCCATATCCTCCCACCGGGCGGCGGTGACGAAGGAGGAAGGAAGAACGAGCTTTTCATCGCCGGTGCCGCCGGAGGCGTCCACGGCGGGCAGGATGTTGTCCCAAATGGATTTCATCACCGCGCCCATGTCCTCCACGCCGCTGTTGATGGCGATGACCATATCCTGATCCGGCAGGATGATGCAGTACTGGCCGAACGCGCCGTCGCCCCGGAATACGTGCTTGGGCGTACACATCCAGAACTGGTAGCCGTAGCCCCGGCCCCAGTCCGAATCGCCCCCGGTGGGGGAATTGTCCGACCAGGCGGTTTGCGCGTCCAGGATCCACTGTTCATTGAGCAGCTGTTTTCCTTCCCATTTCCCCCGCTGCAAATAGAACTGGCCGAGCTTGGCGATATCCTCCACCCGCACGTTCATGCCGTAGCCGCCGGTGGCCACGCCGGAGGGCGATTCCTCCGTCCAGATATCCGGACTCATGCCCAGGGGATCCATGAGCTTTTCCCGCAGGTACGCCAGCAGCTTTTTGCCCGTCACCTTCTGCACGATGGCGGAAAGCATGAAGGTGCCGAAGGTGTTGTACAGAAAATGGGCGCCCGGCTCAAACTCCACATAACTGCGCAGGAACGCCTTCTCCCAGCAGTCGTCGGTGTGATTCGGCTCCACGCCGTGGCCGGTGTTCATGGTGAGCAGGTGGTTCACCGTGATTTTTTGCATGTTTTCGCAGGGCGCGGCGGGCAGATGCTCCGGAAAAAAGTCTACCAGCTTATCGGTCAGGGACAAAAGCCCGTCCTGCACCGCGAAGCCCACCGCCGTGGAGGTGAAGCTCTTGCTCAGGGAAAACAGCATATGCAGGTTGTCCCCGCTCCAGGGTGCGAAGGACGCTTCATAGAACACCTTGCCGTGCCTAAGCAGCAGCATGGCGTGCATGTGCAGGCGCTTTTCCTTCATTTCGTCCAAAAAGCGCAGAATCCCTTCCCGGCGAACGCCCGCTTCCTCCGGTGTGATCCGAACCATCTTAAAGCCACCTCCAGCCCTTGATCGCGTTTGATGATTGCGTTTATTATATAATAGATAAAGAGGAAAGGCAATGCCTGTTTTTACACCTTGACAATCCCCCCGGGACAGCTATAATGGAATCAGCAACAGGATATCCGCCCCGGTGTACACCGGAAAAAAGCCATCACGGGAGAAAAAGGATCCTCCTATGGAAAAAGCATTTGCAAGCATGCGGCAGTTGGACCGCCACGACCAGTCGCTGATCCGCATTTATCCCAATCACGAGGCGGACGATTATCCGCCCCACTGGCACCGGCAGTATGAAATCATCATGCCGGTGGTGGAAGGGTATTCGGCGGTGGTGGATCATGTGACCTACGACATCCTGCCCGGCGAAATTTTCCTGATTCCCCCGGGCGTGGTGCATGAGCTGTTCGCCCCGGAAACGGGGCAGCGGTATATTTTCATGATGGATCAGGAAGCCATCAACGCCATCGAGGGCATAGATCATATCCAGCACTGCTTTTACCCCTGCATCCACCTGCGCGTGGATCGGGAGGCGGACATGCTGGAATCCGCCAAGGAATGCCTGTGGCAGGCCATCCGGGAACACGAAAGCCGGGATCTGCTGGCGAAAGGCGCGGTGATTGCCTGGATGCACCTGTTTTTGATCCGCCTGGGGCGATGGCTGCTGCAGCGCAAGGACGAGAACCAGGGGGAGCGCCGCCATCAGATGGGCGAAGCGTTTTTGGACGTGTACGCCTACATCGCCGCCCATTGCAGCGAAAAAATCACCTTAGAGGCCATCGCCGCCCATTCCGGGTACAGCAAATACCATTTCGTCCGTATTTTCAAGGAATATTCCGGCATGAGCTTCTATGAGTTTTATATGCAGCAGCGCATGATGCTCTGCCGCCAGCTGCTGGCGGAAATGGACGTGCCGGTGACGGAAGTGGCGCTCCGTTCCGGGTTCGGCTCCATCGCCACCTTCAACCGGGTGTTCAAGCAGCACGAAGGGGTCACGCCCACCCAGTACCGCAAGCTGAAGCAAATCGCCCGGAAAGCCCAGATTTATCCGCCGCAGAACGCTCCGCGGGAAAAGCAGCCGGAGGAAGCGCGCTGAGCCTTTCAAAAATTGTTCTTTTTTCGCTTCCTTTTCCGGCATTTCCCCCGAAAGACGGCGGATTACCGCCCACTTCTGTGGAAATCTCCCTGAATGATCGCATCTGCGCTCCTTAAAAACCGCAATTTTTGAGAAGCGTTTACACATATTCGATTAGCGCGGTTTTGGTTTCTCTGGTACACTGCAAGTAGCCTGTACGCGCATGCAGATGAAAGCATCCGTTTTCCGTTTCATCTGTTCATGGGCGGTTTGACCGATTTTCCAGAAACGGAGGGGTCTGCTATGAAAAGCGCGGGAACGGTTTCCCTGCAGGGGAAAACCACGCACGGCTTTTCCTGGAAAACCTACCTGAAACGCTATTGGACGCTGTACCTGCTGCTGGTGCTGCCCATCGCGTTTTTCGTCGTTTTCCGCTACACGCCCATGGCCTATATCCTGCTGGCGTTCAAGAAGAACAACATCCTCCAGCCCCCGTGGCAGGTGGCCTGGGCCAAGAACAACGGCTTCGAGTGGTTTATCAAGGCGTTCAACGATAAAAACTTTATCGACGCCCTGCGCAACACCATCGTGCTGAACCTGCTCGACCTCGTCATCGGCTCGCCCATGCCCATCATCATGGCCATTCTGCTCAACGAGCTGGCTTATCCCAAGTTCAAGCGCGTCACGCAGACGGTGCTGTATCTCCCCCACTTCCTCAGCTGGGTCATCATTTCCAGCATCACCCTGCGGCTGTTTGCCACCAACGACGGCCTCATCAACAGAGCCTTCGGCACGGCCATCCCCTTTGTGGGCACGGAGAGCAACTGGCGCGCCACCTACATCATGCTGGGCATCTGGAAGGAATGCGGCTGGAACACCATCATCTACCTGGCCGCCCTGACCTCCATCAGCCCCGAGCTGTACGAAGCCGCCGAAGTGGACGGCGCGGGCCGCCTGCGCAAGATCTGGCACGTGACGCTGCCCGGTATCCGTTCCACCATCATCGTGCTGCTGATCATGAATTTGGGCCACATCCTGGGTTCCGAATTCGACCGGCCGTTCACGTTAAGCAACCCGCTGGTGGAGGGGGCCAGCAAAACCATCTCCATCTTCGTGTATGAACGCGGTATCCAGGGCAGCCAGTTCTCGCTGAGTACCGCTGTGGGCCTGTTCCAGAGCGTAGTTTGCGTCATCTTCCTGCTCTTGTCCAACTGGCTTGCCAAGAAATTCGGCGAGCGCGGCGTCTGGTAAGGGGGTGCGGATAATGAGTACGACCGAAGCCCGTTTATCCGGCAAACACTTGAAGGACGGCATGATCAAATCCAGAAAGACCATGATCGGCGATTTGCTGATTGCCGCGTTCTGCCTGATTCTGATGCTGCTGTGCCTGATTCCCATGGTGCATGTGCTGGCGTGCAGCCTGTCCTCCGCGGACGCGCTGGTGCGCAACGACGTTTTCCTTTGGCCCAAGGGCTGGAACATAGAAGCCTATAAAACGGTGCTGACCACGGAAAAATACGTGCGTTCCCTGTGGTGGACGGCGCTGCTCACCGTGGGCTGCACCCTGCTTTCCCTGTTCCTGACGGTGTGCGCCGCCTACCCGTTGACCTATCCCAACCTCAAGGGCGGCAAATTCATCAACTTCATCATCCTGTTCACCATGTATTTCAGCGCGGGCACCATTCCCTCCTACATCCTGCTGAACAACCTGAAAATGCTGAACACCCCCTGGGCGCTGATCGTGCCCAACTGCATCAGCGTGTTCAACGTGATCATCATGCGCTCCTTCTTCTACGGCGTGCCGGACAGCCTGCGGGAGGCGGCGGAGATCGACGGGGCAGGCCCCATCCGCACGCTGGTGAAGATTTACCTGCCGCTGAGCCTGCCGGTGCTGGCAACCCTGGCGCTGTTCTACGCCGTGGGCCGCTGGAACGGCTTCTCCGACGCGCTGATGTATCTGAAAAAGTCCAGCTCCGAAAAATACTGGCCCATTCAGCTTCTGCTGTACAACGTCATCAAGAATTCCACCCAGACCAGCGAGCAGGCGGCGCAGGAAGGCTTCTTCTCCAACGGCGTTTCCAAGACCATCCAGATGGCCACCGTCATGTTCGCCACCATCCCCATCCTGCTGGTGTATCCCTGGCTGCAGCGTTACTTTGTCAGCGGCGTCACCATCGGCGCCGTGAAAGGCTGATTCTCATGGGCGGCTGAAAGGCCCCCTGGAATAATAAAAAGGAGGAAAACACCATGAAACGTATCCTGGCTCTGGTTCTGATGCTGGCGATGATCGCCGCATTGGGCGTGACTTCCGCGTTCGCCGCTGATAACGGCTTCGTGGACGGCAAATTCACCGAAACCCGCCACATCACGGTTGAAATCTTCAACCGCAACAACGACGGCGGCACCGATCCCACCAACAACGTGTGGACCGAATACCTGAAAAAAGGCATGCTGGAAAAATACAACGTGGAAGTTGAATATGTTTCCGTGGGCCGCTGGAGCGAAGTGGATGACCTGAACAACCTGCTGGCCATCGGCGACGCCCCCGACATCTGCTACACCTACTCCGCTCCCACCATCCTGAACTACGCGGGCATGGGCGGCGTGATCGACCTGGCTCCCTATCTGGAAGAATACGGCGATTACCTGGGCGACCTGAAGGCCCTGATCGGCGCGGAAAACCTGTTCTATGACAAGGATCCCGCTACCGGCACCGTGTACATGCTGCAGGGCGCTATGCCCAACAACGGCCGCATCACCACCTTCATCCGCGCGGACTGGCTGGCCAAGCTGAATCTGCCCGTGCCCACCACCACCGAACAGTTCCATGACACCCTGGTGGCTTTCCGCGACAACGCTGAACTGCTGCTGGGCGAAGACGCCGCCAAGATGGTGCCCTACACCACCTCCACCGACATCGGCTGGCGCAACGACCTGATGAGCATCAGCAAGGTTGCCGACGACATCTCCGACGAAACCCTGTTCGTCTACGGCTATGACGACCGTCACCTGCTCTATCCGGGCTACAAGGAAGGCATCCGCGTGCTGAACAGCTGGTACAACGAAGGCCTGGTCTGGAAAGACTTCGCCCTGTACACCGACAGCACCGAAGAAGACAACATGATGAAGGCCGGCTATGTGGGCGCTTTCATGCACAACTGGGACTATCCTTTCCGCAACGGTGAGGACTCCATCGCCGCCAACCTCGTCCGCAACGTGGGCGAAGACGCCATGTACATCCCGATCGACTGCTTCGAGAACGACGCCGGCATCACCCGCAAGTTCCTGGGCAGCGTGGTCGGCAGCGACCGCAAGAGCTTCCTCCCCGCCACCTGCGACGAGCCTCTGGCTGCTCTGCTCTACATCAACTTCATCTCCAGCGTTGAAACCATCAAGTTCCTGCAGACCGGTCTGGAAGGCACCAACTATGTGATGGAAGGCGACGCCTACAAGATCCTGCCCGCCACCGGCGAATGGGTGAAGAACTCCGGCAACAACATCGACTACACCATGACCTGCAACGGCCTGTACCTGGGCGAAGCCACCGACGCTTCCACCGCGCTGAGCTATCCCGGCATCTCCGCTGAAATCGTCATCCAGGCCAACGCCTACAGCAAGACCAACGGCCGCATCGCCAAGCACTACAACGTGGGCACCATCGAAGCCGAAAACGACGTGGGCACCAGCCTGACCTCCAAGCGCGACGCGCTGCTGACCAAGGCTGTCACCGCTTCCGTTGACAACTTCGACGCCGAGTGGGACGCCGGCATGGCCGACTACCTCGCTTCCGGCGGCCAGGACATCATCGACGAGCGCATCGAGAAGCTGGCTGAAGTGTACGGCATCGAATACGCCAAGTAATTCCTGAACGATCCGCCCTGAGAGAACGCCCCGGCGCGTTTTCCCGGGCAAGGGGGGCTTCCGCCGCTTTCGGCGGAAAGCCCTCCTTTTTCATTCGGGAGATGAATATTATTTGGTAAGCTGTATATTTTATCATCCGACGTGCAAAAAACGCCCCTCTCACGGGAAACCGTCTCATTTCCCCATGCATAATGCCCAATTTAACATATAATTACATTTATGAGCGGGGTATTGGTTGTTTCGGCCGCAAGCAGCACGGCGGATTCGGCCTTTTTTTTGCCAATTTACCACGCTTTTCGCTTGACAGCGGCGCCGGGGCGCTGTATAATGAATGTAACATCATAAAGGAGGTTCGTTCATGAAAAAGCTGTTGTCTGTATTGCTGGCGGCCGTGATGCTGCTGGCGGTGGTCTCCGCTTACGCCGAATTGAAGGTCGGCACCTACGATCCCGCTTCCGCCGGAAACGTGGAACTGCGTTTCGGCTGGTGGGGCAACCAGAAGCGCGACGCCGTCACCCTGGAAGCCCTGAACTTCTTCACCGAAAACTATCCCAACGTCACCTTCAACCCCAACGCCCAGAAATGGAGCAACTACTGGGCGCTGATGAGCACCTACGCTTCCAATAACGACCTGCCCGACATCATGCAGCAGGACTACGCTTACCTGCAGCAGTGGGTGGAAGCGGGCGATCTGCTGGATCTGACCCCCTACGTGGAAAGCGGCGCGCTGGATGTGAGCGGCCTGTCCGACAGCATCCTCAAGAGCGGCATGGTGGGCGACGGCCTGTATGCCCTGTGCGCGGGCGTGAACGCTCCCTCCCTGCTGTATAACAAGACCCTCACCGACTCCCTGGGCATCACCGTGCCCGACAACATGACCTGGGACGAATTTGAAGAAATCTCCCGCACCATCTATGCCGCCCGTGGCATCTGTGTAGCCTACGGCGAAGGCAACTCCGAAAACCCCCTGACCTATTACGCCCGCGGCCTGGGCTACAACGCCCTGTGGGACGCCAACGGCGTTCTCCCCACCGCTGAGGAAATGGCCGGTTATTATGAGCGCCTGGTGAAGTGCGTTGCCGAGGGCTGGATGTTCAACACCGACGAACAGGCCAACGTGCAGACCGCCGGCGACCTGAACATGCATCCCCTGGTATTCGGTGCTACCGACGACGTGCGTACCTGGTGCGCTTTCGCCTTCTCCAATCAGCTGGCCGCTTTCCAGGCCGCCGCTACCGCTGACGGCATCGAGTTGGGCATCGTGGCCTGGCCCAGCGCCAATCCCCAGGCTTCCAACTACATGAAGCCCGGCCAGTTCTTCTCCGTCACCACCGACACCAAGAACCCCGATTTAGCCGTCGCTTTCCTGAACTACCTGATCAACGACCCCCAGGGCAACATCAAGCTGCAGGCTGAGCGCGGCGTGCCCGCCAACAGCGCCATGGCCGTGGAAATCGCGGACGAACTGAACAAGCTGGACGCCACCTACGGCACCGCCGCCGCCTATCTGGCCATCGTGGCGGAGAACAGCTCCCCCATCTTCCCGCCGCTTCCCGCCTATGCCGGCACCGCCAATGACGAAGTGATCAAGTACCTGAGCGATGAAATGCTGGCCCCCACTCCCGGCATGACCGCCGAAGAAGCGGGCGCCTATTTCGTGGACACCGTGAACGATCTGGCGGCGAACTACTGATCTTTCCTTTCGATCCGGATCGCAGGGCTGAACAGCCCGTGAAAGGAGGGCGCCCTCTGGACGCCCTCTTTTCTTCAATCTGAATAAAGGAGGAGGATCCCCTTTGTCTACCAAGGCCATCAAGCGGGAAAGGTCGTCCTTTCAGGCATGGCTGCAAAAGGAATCCACGGCCGGGCTGGTGTTCAGCCTGCCCTTCATCGTCGGCTTCCTGATGTTCATGGCCATCCCCATGGGCCTTTCTCTGTACTATTCCTTCTGCAAATACGATATTCAGACCGCGCCGCAATGGATCGGCCTGGATAACTATGTGCGCATCTTCACCAACGATAAGGTGTTCAGCAAGGCCCTGGGCGTTACCTGCTACTTCGCTTTGGTGGGCACGCCGCTCAAGGTGATTTTCGCCCTGATCGTGGCCCTGATCCTGAACCACAAGAGCAAGGCCATCGGCCTGTACCGTGCGGTATATTACCTGCCCTCCATCATCGGCGGCAG
>JAFSNT010000006.1 GCA_017443295.1 Clostridia bacterium | reverse complement strand
CTGCCGGTATTCCTCGTGGGCGGTTTGCTCCGCTTCATGAAGCTCGCCGCTTTTTTCATCCAGCTGCTGCATGGCGTCGCCGCGCTCGGCCTCGGATTCCTTTTCCAGCAGAAAACGCGGCGCGTAAACATAACCGAAATCCTGGTTTTTATCCTCCATTTCCTCCATGGGCTGCGCGGAAAGGGTTTCCGGCCGGGAAATGATCCCGGCCACGGTATATGGCCGAAAATCGCCGTTCACCATGACCCGCACGGTATCGCCGGGATGAATATCATTATCGGCGGCAAAATTGTATTCCAATAAGACGGTATCGCCGGTGACGGCGTCCGCCCGTTCCCAATAAATGAATCGCTGAAACTCGTCCTCCGTATAGGAAAAGGCCCGGATGGACAGATAGCGCCCCTGAGGGCTGATGAGCGTGGCATTGGCGGTCATCCGGGCGTTCACTTCCGCAATGCCCGGCACGGCCAGCAAATCCCGCGCCTGCTCCCGGTTGGTAACGGCTGTGGTGATCACCGCGTCGGGGCAGTTGTAATCCACCATATAGTCGTCCAGTGTGGTTTTCATCGAAAGATGGCCGCTGGAAAGCCCCGCCATGGAGGCGTACCCCAGGGCGGACACAAGCAGGATGGACAGCAGCAGCTTCCAATACCGTTTGAAAACCGCGCGAAACAGGTATCCCTTCATGCGTTTACCATTCGATGCTTTCTGCCGGAACCGGCGCTTCATTCTCCGTTTCGGCAATGATCCTGCCGTCCCGCATCCGAACGACGCGGTCCGCCATTTTTCCGATTTCCTGGGTGTGGGTGACGATCACCACGGTTTTGCCCTGCTCGCGAACCAGGGCCTCCAGCTGAATCAAAATCTGCTTGCCCGTATCGTAGTCCAGCGCGCCAGTGGGTTCGTCACACAGCAACAAATCGGCGCGCCCCGCCAGCGCCCGGGCGATGGCCGTGCGCTGCTGCTGTCCGCCGGAAAGCTGGCTGGGATAGCTGTTTTTCTTATCGCCCAGGCCCAGCATATCCAGCGTGCGGTCCACGATCCGGGCGTCCCGGGACGTATCGGCGGTGAGCGCCACGTTTTCCCGCACCGTCAGCTCCGCGATCAGATTAAAGGATTGAAAAATAAAGCCGATGTTCCTCCGCCGGTAATCCGTCAGCCCCCGGTCGTTCAGGCGGCTGATGTCCTTGCCCTGAAAACGGATGCTGCCGCTGTCCGGCCGATCCATGCCGCCCAGCATATTCAGCAGCGTGGATTTGCCGCTGCCGCTGCTGCCCAGAATCACCAGCAGCTCGCCCCGCTTGATTTCCAGATCCACGCCGTCCAGCGCTTTCACCGCGTACTGGCCCGCGCCGTAGAATTTGTGCAACGCCTCCGCCTGCAGCAGGGGTACCCGCTCCGCGCCGCCGTTTCCCGCCGTTCTCATGCCGTCCTCTTTCCTCGCCCTTCGTCCCGCAATAATTCCGTCTCGGAAACCCGCGCCGGGCATTCCCCGCGGCGCGGCTTCCGCGTTTTTTCCATTCTCCAGAGGAATTATAACAAATCCGCGTGAAAACCGCAAGAACGCCGCAGCGCCGCGCCGCGAAAACCACCGCGAAATTCGGAATTTTCTATTTTGTATACAAAAATTTTTTGATTTTCCCTCTTTACAAACCCGCAACCCTGTGCTATAATTCTTTTCGTTCGCGGGGCATTAGCGCAGTTGGTAGCGCACAACACTGGCAGTGTTGGGGTCAGGAGTTCGAGTCTCCTATGCTCCACCAAACATGAGAAATCCGAACTTCAAGCCGGTAGGCGGAGGGTTCGGATTTCTTGTATTCATCAATGAGCTTGACAGTTTCTGATCCAAATAGCAAAAAGGCCGGAGCATCCTCCAATCGGGGTTTGCTCCGG
>JAFSNT010000005.1 GCA_017443295.1 Clostridia bacterium | reverse complement strand
TTGCCCGTGGTTAGTCTGTTCCCACATCCGGCTTCCTTCAGATTCCGCCTCACGACGGACACCCTTGCCTTCGGCTGTATCCTTCCCGCTACCGGGCGGATTCGGGTCTCTCACCCTTTAGAAACGTGCGCCGCCGGGCGCACCGCAAAAATAGCCCGGAACCGCCGCCAAGCGATTCCGGGCCGTTTTGCTTATTGCTTCAGCGCGTCGATTTCCGCCTGCACCTTTTCCCGGGTGGCGTAATTCAGGGGGGAGAAGCGGCCCTCCATGGCCTTTTCCAGCTTGGCGAGGGCGGCGGCCTTGTCGCCCGCCTCCTTGTCGTACTGGGCCAGGAAATACAGGGTGTCGATCTGGCCTTCCTTGATTTCGTGGGCCTTATCGAAGTATTCCTTGGCCTTTTCTTTATCGCCCAGCAGGCGGTAATAGGTCTGGCCCAAGTTATCCAGCACCACGGGGTCCTCGTCGTCGTAATCCAGGGCCTCCTGGTTGTAGGCCAGGGCCTTTTCCGCGTCCCCCGCCTCGATGTACAGGAAGCCCAGGGCCTGATAGGTGACGCCGCAGGGGGCCTTGCGGTGGGACGCCTCCAGCAGGTTCACGGCCTTTTCCAGCTCGCCCAACTTATACTGCGCCACGGCGTAGTCCATCAAAAGCTCCTGACGGCGGGAGGGATCCAGATCGGGGGCCTTTTCCGCTTTTTTCAGGATTTCTTTTACTTTCAAATAGTTTTCTTCCCCGCCCTCGCGCAGCAGCATCACGCTGTAAGGCAGCATATAAGCGGCGGACACGTAGCCCCCCGCGTACAATTGCTCATAGGCCGCCCGGGCCTCGGCAAATTTTCCCTTCTGATGATTCATCAATGCTTTGCGGGCCTTGAACCCATCCATGATTCCCATTGCCGTTCAATCCTTTCTCCTTGCTTTCAGCAGCAGCCGTTCCAAGCGCTTCTGCAGCGGGGCCATATCGGCGTCCGGCTGATCCGACGCTAAAATGATGGCTTTTCTTGTATATTCGATGGCGGCGGGGATATCCCTTCTTTTGTGTTCGCAGATTTTGGCCATGGCCACCAGCGGACCCGGCCCGCCCTGGTGGTCTGAGATCATGCGGCCATATACACCGGCCGCCGCTTCCCAGTCGCCTTCCCGGCGAAAGCTCTCCGCCATGCGGCCCCGGGCTAAGATGGAAACGCTGCCCTGATCCGCCGCCCGGTAGCACACCCGGGCCTTGTCGGGTTTCCCCCGCTTTTCGTACACCCGGCCCAAGCTGAACACGTCCTCCGGATTCTGGGCCAGCAGGGGCATATCGTGCAGGCGCATGAGCCGGTCCAGAATGTGGGCCAGAGACACGATATCCTGCACGTTGTGATCCAAAATATCGGTGAGCAGGGAAAAATCCCCGGTTTTGAGGAAGGAAAAATACCTCTCCGGCACCAGCGCCCCCGGCAGGTCGTTTTCCCGGTGAAGGCCCAGCACCGCTTCCTCCAGGCTGGTGAGATTGCACTTTTTCAGCCGCAGCTTCCACACGCGGCGGGAAGTTGGCAGCAAATCTACGTGCGGTTTTTGGGGATACAGCTCCCGCATGCGCTGCATGGTGAAGCGCGCTTCCAGCAGGGGCAAATCGAAGGTGGCCCCGTTGAAGGTACACAGCACCTGCCGCTTGCCCATTTCCTCCGAAACGTGGGCAAGGAGCAGCGCCTCCTCGTCGTAATCCCGCATCAAATACTGGCGCACGGTGAAGCCCTGTTCGTCGAAAAAGCCGACGCCCACCAGAAAGGCCACCGTGCCCGCCCCGTGGGACAGTCCCGTGGTTTCCGTGTCCAGGAAGCAAAGATCTTCCCGGCACACGTCCCCATAAGGCAGGCCCTGCATGGTTTCCAGGCACGCCCCGGACAGCAGCGGGGGCAGGGAAAAAGCGGAAAGGGGAAAGCGCGCTTCCTTCACCATGCAGTCCTTGGGCGCGGGCTTTGCCGCCTTGGGCTTGGAAGTCCCGGCGGCTTTCAGCTTATCCCGAAGGGAAAGCATCCTTTTTCCTCCTTCGCATTCAGCAAGACATAAAGGAAGTAGGAGGTAGGAGGTAGGAAGTAGGAGGTATAAAGTGTAAAACGACCAAATTGTTTTTTAACAACAATATAAAACCTCCTACCTCCTACTTCCTACCTCCTACCTTTCCCTCGGCTCAATAGAAGATGGAAAGTTCTTCCTCCCCGCCCTCGTCGTCCAGCACGGTCACCCGGTTGACCTGGGCGCGCTGGATGATCAGTTCCCGGAAATCGCCGCCCCGGGCCTCCCAATCGGCCACATAAGCCTGCCATTCCTCGGTAAATTCCTCTAAGGACAGGTGGTTTTCCATGATATAGGCGGCGGCTTCCTTGCCCACGTAGCGGAAATGCCAG
The DNA here is from genome assembly GCA_017443295.1 of Clostridia bacterium. Classification (GTDB taxonomy): domain Bacteria; phylum Bacillota; class Clostridia; order Christensenellales; family Aristaeellaceae; genus RUG563. Next base: position 3,936 of record JAFSNT010000005.1, on the reverse strand, counting down.
GGTTCAAACTTGATGCCGGTGATTTCTTCTTTATCGGACATGTAGCGCAGGATGAAGCCGAATTCCGCGCAGTGGGCTTCCATCCACTGGGCTTCCTTGGTTTTGGCAAATTCCTTGTTCATGCCGTCCTTTTTCGTCCATTCGTAATTCAGAATGTCCGCGCCCAGGCCGGTCTGATGGTCGCTGGCGCCGGGGTAGGACACCAGGCCGTCGTCCCGACCTAACTTATCCAGCCGGTTATTGTACATGGTCTTCTGGGTCACATAGCTGCGGTAGGCGCTTTTGAGGTACAGCGTCAGTCCATCCTGCTGTGCGGCGGCGAACATGGCGTTGATGGCGTCGCTGGCCGCCTGACGAAGCTCGGGCGTGCCCGCGTCGGAGGATTTTTTGCAGGTGGTGTTCACCAGATCGCCCGGCTTGTAATCGCTGGAAAGCAAATGCTTCCGGTTCGCCAGGATAATGTACTCATCGAAATCATCCAGTATTTCCGGCGATAAAGGATACTCCCACGCCGGCATCCCCTCCGCACGGACGGGAAGCGCGTAAAAAACAAGCAGCGCGGACAGAAAAAGCAGCGTCAGCCTTTTGGTCATCATTCAGCTCCCTTCCCCGCCAGGGCGGCCTGGGCCGCGCGAAGCTGGGCGACGTAGTACTCAAAGGGGATATCCAGTTCATAAATGCGGGCGGCGTGATCCCTGCCCACATAGCGGAGGTGCCAGGGTTCGTACATGTAGCCGGTCACTTCCTCCCATTCCGCCTTATAGCGGATGATGAAGCCGAACCGGTGAGCGTTTTCCGCCACCCACTTGCCCTCCGGCGAATCGCCGAAGGACTTGTTCAGGCTGGTGTTGCGCTTGCGGCCCACGTCCATAGCCAGGCCCAATTGATGCTCGCTGCACCCCGCCGGGGCGGACACGCGCAGGGCCTCCTTTTTGCCCACAGACCGCACCTTCTGGCTGTGGATGGCCGCCTGCTTTCCGTAGCTGCGGTAGCCGGAAACGGCCACCAGCTGATAGCCCTCTTCCTCCAGGGCCGCGGCGAACATTTCCTCCAGGGCCGCGGCGGCTTCCGCCCGCAGCATGGTGGATTCGCTGCCGCCCAGCACGTTGGGCTTCACCAAATCGTTCGGCACATAGTCCGCCGTGATGGCGTAATCCCGGTTCACCAGGAACAGATTGCCGCCCAAGCTGGTTTCGCTCACATACGAATCCACAGCCGCCTGACCCAGGGAAAGAAGCGTGAGCATGAGAGATAAAAGCTTTACAAGCATTTTGGCCTCCACACTTTACTTTTGTATCATATTCCCGTACTTCGCCGCGATCTGGCCCGCGGCGTCAGCGGGGAGCATCACCGTGACCCGTGTTCCCGTGTCCTCGTAGGTTTCCTCGATCACCCGGCCCTTTTGCCGCAGCTCGCCCACGGCGGCGTAGCGGTCGAAGGGCACGAGCAGGGTGAGCTGCTGTTCCTTCTTGCGCAGTTCCCCCGCGATGGCGGCAAGCAGCCGATCCAGGCCCGCGCCGGTTTTGGCGGAAATGCGCAGCGCCCCCGGCATGATGGGCAGCACCTCTTCCCCGGCGGGGATCAGGTCGCTTTTGTTCAGCACGTCGATCCGGGGCTGGGTGTCGGCCCCGATTTGCGCCAGCACTTCCTCCACCACCCGATGCTGATCCGGCGTATCGGGGGAGGCGGCGTCGGACACGATCACCAGGAGATCGGAAAGGGCCGCTTCCTCCAGGGTGGATTTGAACGCCTCCACCAGCTCGTGGGGCAGCTTGCTGATAAAGCCCACCGTGTCCACCAGCAGGAATTCGCCGCCGTCGGGCAGCTCCACCCGGCGGGATACGGCGTCCAGGGTCGCGAACAGCTTGTTTTCGGCGTACACCCCCGCGCCGGTGACGGTGTTCAGCAGGGTGGATTTGCCCGTGTTGGTGTACCCCACCAGGGAAACGATGGGAATGGCGTTTCTTTCCCGGTTCCGGCGGCGAAGCTGGCGCTGCTTTTGCAGGGTGTCCAGCTCCCGCTTCAGGGCGGTGATCTGCTCCCGGATACGGCGGCGGTCGATTTCCAGCTTGCTTTCGCCGGGGCCGCGGGTGCCGATGCCGCCGCCCAAGCGGGACAGGATGAGGCCCTGGCCGATGAGCCGCCCGGAGCGGTATTTGAGCTGGGCCAGCTGCACCTGCAATTTGCCCTCGCCGCTCTGGGCTCGCTGGGCGAAAATGTCCAGGATCAGGGTGGTGCGGTCGATGACCTTCACCCCGATGATTTCCTCCAGGTTGCGGGTCTGCGCCCCGGTCAGCTCGTCGTCAAAGATCACCAGATCGGCTTCCAGGGCCTGGGCGTCCAATTGCAGCTGCTGGGCCTTGCCGCTGCCCACGAAGGTGGCGGTATCCGGCTTGGGGCGCTTCTGGAAGAACCGGCCCACCACCTGCGCCCCGGCGCTTTCCGTTAGCGCCGCCAATTCGTCCAAAGATTTTTCAGAATCAATGCCCACCAGCACGGCGCGTTCCGGCGGTTCGGTGATATCCCCCGCGTCCCCCTGCATCACCCGCTGGTCGGACAGTTCAATTTCCCGCATCCAGGCTTCCTGGGGCAGCTTTTTCAGGGGATAAACATCCGTGATTTCGATGCCGGGCAGGCCGTTCACCCGCTCCGTCAGGAACGCGGCGCTGACGCCGGTCACGTGCCCGTCCTCCGCCACGCCGATGGCGCACATGCTGTCCAGCATGAGGGAGCGCAGGGCGGAAAGATCCACGTCGGACAATTGGGCGCTGCCGCCGGGATGGGTGTGGATGCAGCGCACGCAGGACAGGCGCTTGCTGTTCCTGCGCAGATGCAGGTCCAGCAGGGGCACGCTGTCGATGACCCCCACGGTCACGTCCAGCACGTCCCCGTCCCGGCTCACGTACACCGCGATTTCCCGGTTCAAAGCGCACGAATGCCGCGCAAGCTCTAAAATCAGCTCGCGCGGCGCGTATTCATTCCATTCAAAGGGACAGTCGTACAGGGCTTTTAATTCCGCCAGCTGGCTGTCCCGGATGCCCGTGATGTTGCCGTGAACTTCTTGCATTCGTTCTCCTTTGTTTTCGGAGAAGCGGGAAAGTGGAAAGTAAAAAGTGGAAAGTGGAGATTAATATAGCTGACACTATTGGGCCGCAAACATGCTGACCATTTCTATTTTCACTTTTCACTTTCCAATTTTCACTTTTAATCCTTCGGCGCTTCCTCCGGATGATTCTTCAAGTAATCCTCCACCGCGGCGTGAATGGCCTCCTCCGCCAGCAGGGAACAGTGCATTTTCACCGGGGGCAGCCCGTCCAGGGCTTCCGCCACGGCCTTATTGGTCAATTGCAGGGCTTCCTTGAGCGTTTTGCCCTTCACCATTTCCGTCGCCATGGACGAGGTAGCGATGGCCGCGCCGCAGCCGAAGGTTTTGAACTTCACGTCCTCAATGACGCCGTTTTCCACCTTCAGATACATGCGCATGATGTCGCCGCATTTGGCGTTGCCCACCGTGCCCACGCCGTTGGCGTCGGGAATTTCGCCCACGTTGCGGGGGTTTTCAAAGTGATCCATTACTTTTTCGCTGTACACGGCTTTATTTCCTCCCATTTATTCGTGTAAATTCTTTTTTTACAAGTTCCTTGTCATTTCGCACTGTGAATAAAATCGTCGTACATGGGCGACATGGCCCGCAGGGTTTCCACGATTTTGGGCAGCACCCGCAGCACCTCGTCCACTTCTTCCTCGGTGTTGGTATCTGTCAAGGACAGGCGCAGGCTGCCGTGGGCCACCTCGTGGGGCAGGCCGATGGCCAGCAGCACGTGGGAGGGATCCAGGCTGCCGCTGGTGCAGGCGGAGCCGGAGGAAGCGGCGATGCCCGCCAGATCCAGGCGCAGCAGCAGTGCTTCGCCCTCGATGTACTGAATGGACACGTTC
>JAFSNT010000040.1 GCA_017443295.1 Clostridia bacterium | reverse complement strand
GTGCAGCCGGTCCGCCAGCTTGATGAGGACCACCCGGATGTCCTTGCTCATGGCCAAGATCATTTTGCGCAGGGATTCCGCCTGCTGCTCCTCCCGGTCGGCAAAGTCCAGCTTGGAGAGCTTGGTCACCCCGTCCACCAGTCTTGCCACCTCGGGGCCGAATTCCTGTTTGACCAGATCCAGTGTGACCTCCGGGCAGTCCTCCACCGTATCGTGCAGCAGGGCGGCGGCGATGGTGGGCGGGTCGATCATCAGCTCGGTGATGATGCCCGCCACGTACCGGGGATGGCTCATGTAGGGTTCTCCGCTTTTGCGCACCTGGCCTTCGTGGGCCTTATCCGCGAAAGCGTAGGCTTTTTCGATCAGGGCGCAGGCTGAGCCGTCCGTATCGAATTTCCGCACGCGGGCCAGCATTTCTTCCAGGGTCATGTCTTCATACGCCGTGTACGCCATACGTTTCCTCCTTTGCCATACCCGCCAAGCAAAACAGACCGCTTTCTTCCGGGCTTCTCTTTTTCATCGGAAGCAATTCCACCCCAAAGGGCCGCAGTGATAAGGTCAAAAGGTCGATTTCCTCCAGCACCCGCAGGGCGAACAGCGCCTGGGCCTCCGTCAGCGGCATTTGCCGGGCAAAAACGCGCAAATCCAGGGGCAATTCCGCTTTCAGCGCCAAATAGCAGCGCCGCAGGGCGTCCCGATCCACAAAAGCCCGGGCCAGGATTTCTTGAAGTTCCCCCGTCCGGGGCAGGGCGCAAAGCTCCGCGTTGGGCAGCGCCGCCCGCCAGGAAGGCCCTTCCCCCGTGTCCCCGTCGCAGAAGATCACCCGTCGGAACGCGGGGTTTACGTCCCCCGCCCCGCCGTACAGCAGGATGGCGGAAAAAGCCCGAGGATCGTCGGCTTTTTCCAGACAAAAATCCGCTTCAGGAAATTTTTCCAGCAGCCGCAGGGCCGTTTTCAGGCACCGGCACAAAAGCAGCGCGCCCTGGCTCTCCCCCATGAAAGCGTCCAAATCCGCTGCCGTAATCTCCGGCAGGGGAGCGTCCCCGCGCCTGTCCTCCCGCATCAGGCACAGCGCTTCCTTTTCCTTGTTTTCCGTCAGGGTGTCGGGCAGCATTTCCATGGCGTACAGCCTGCATTCCGCGCTGACCTTGCCCCGGAATTCGTTGATCTCCGGGGACATGGAAAGCACGAGCGCCCCCGTGTCCCGTCCGGCCCAGTCGCCGCCGCCGAAAAAGATGCCGTCCCTCACGGCCATCCCCTGCTGGAAGGTGCATTTCAGGTGCCGCCCCTCCGCGCCAACCGCTCGGAAGGACAGGGGAAGCACGTTTTTGCACAGAAACCGGGGCGCGGGGTTGCCCATGCCGAAGGGTTCCAGCTTTTTGAGCCACCCGGCGGTTTCCGCCGTCACGTCGGAAAGGGCCATTTCCCCGTCGCACAGGGCTTCCGGGATCACGGGCTTTCCGCCGGTCTGCTCGGCCACCGCCGCGGACAGCGCTTCCCGGAAAGCGGGTACGTTTTCCGTGCGGATGGTCAGCCCGGCGGCCTGCTTATGCCCGCCGAAGCGCACGAACAGCCCGGCGCATCGGCTCAGAGCCTTGTGGATGTCGATGTCCCCCGCGCTGCGGGCGCTGCCCACGCACAGTTCCCCGTCCTGGGCCAGGGCCACGGTGGGATAGGCGTATTTTTCCGCCACCTTGCCCGCCGCCAGGCCCACCACGCCGCTGTTCCAGCCTTCGCCCCGCACCACGATGGCCTTTTCCCGCACCAGATCCATGCCGCTGACCTGCTCCAGGGCTTCCTTTAGAACGAAGGCCTCCTGGTTCTTGCGCTCCTGGTTGAGCTTCTCCATTTTCAGGGCCAATTCCTCGGCCTGGGCCGCGTTCCGGGTCAGCAGCATATCCAGGGCGATGCGGGCCGATTCCATGCGGCCGCAGGCGTTCATGCGGGGAGCGATTTGAAAGGCCACCTGATCGCTGGAAACTGCGGCGTGAATGCCCGCCCGTTCCATCACGGCGCGCAGGCCGGGGCGGCGGGTATCTTTGAGCTTTTCCAATCCCAGTGCGGCGATCACCCGGTTTTCCCCGGTGAGGGGCACCATATCGGCAATGGTGGCCAGGGCGGCGATTTCCATAAGCGGCAGGGCCTTGTCCCCCACCAGCGCCGAAGCCAGCTTCCAGGCCACTCCTGCCCCGCAGAGGAAGGGAAAGGCATAGTCCCCCAAAAGGGGCGAAACCACCGCCTGCGCGGGGGGCAATTCCTCCCCGTGGCGGTGATGGTCGGTGACGATCACGTCCATGCCCAGCTCCCGCGCCCGGCTTACCTCGGCCACGCTGGTGATGCCGCAGTCCACCGTGACCAGCACCTGAAACTCCCGGGCCAGGGCTTCCACGGCGGGGGTGTTCAGGCCGTAGCCCTCCTTATGCCGGTCGGGCAGATAGACTTCCCGCTCCATGCCGAGCATGCCCAAGGCTTCCCACAGAATGGCGGAAGCGCACACGCCGTCCACGTCATAGTCCCCGTAAATCACCGTCTTTTTTCCCTGCTCCCGCGCCCGAAGCAGCTGATCCCGGGCTTCCGCCATCTGGTGAAGCGCGAGGGGCGGCAGCAGCTGATCCAGGGCAGGATGGAGAAACCGCCGGGCCTCCTTTTCCGTTTTTACGCCCCGGCTATAAAGCAGCCCCGGCATCCAGGCAGGCAGACCCGGCAGGGCCGGAACATCCGCCGATGGGGAAGCGAGACGGATCTTGAGCATGCCATTCCTCCAAAAAATTAGATAAAAAGAGAGCGCCGGGCATGATCCGGCGCCCTGAAAAGGTTTATTTCACTTTGCCAAACAGGGAGGGCTTGTTGGAGATCAGGGTGAAGCAGAACTGGAAGGCGCGCATCACCACAGTCGCCATGGCGCTGGCCACCACGCCGGAAGCCAGCACGTAGCCGGTGGATTTGGAGAAGGAGAAGATCATCAGGAGCAGGGACACGACCAGCACGCAGCCATGCACCAGCCACACGTTCTTGGCCGCCGCGCGGAAGCCTAACTTGGTGGCGGACTTGGGCGCGCTGCCTTCCTTGATCTGCTTGCCGATGGCGTCGGTGCGGGTGACGGCGGCGTACACGGCCAGCAGCACGCCCAGCAGGAGCGCCACGAGACAGCCCACGTTCAGCATGTATTCGGTGGGCACGATGATCGTCGCCACGAAGAACAGGTTCAGCACCGTGGCGCACCAGACGCTCAGGAAGCCCGCAAGGCCGGTGAGCTTGCCAGTGGCGACCAGATAAACCAGGGCGAACACGACCAGCAGGGCCAGCACGATCAGCACCACGCTCAGCACGCTGCCCATGGAAGCGGCCACAGTGCCGGAATCCCGCAGGGTCATGGACATATCCACGGCGCCGTCGTTGATCAGGAAGGCCAAATTGCCGGCGGTGTTGTAGGCGCTGGTGGAGGAACCCACGGTGCAGGTGATCTTATCGCCGTTCACCAGGCCGTAGGAGGAAACGGATTCGCCGTCACAGGTAATACTTAAATAGGAAGGATTGGCGTCCGCAAGCTTCTGCTGGCCTTCCTTATTCACCGTGAACGCCAGGGACACGGTGTAGGAGGTACGGGTGCTGTTATAATTCACGCTCACGTCGGCCTTGGCGATATCCTTTTCCGTCAGGATCACGTTGCTTTCCGTATCGGCAAATTCAAACTGCCCGCCCATGACGGCCATATTGCGCAGGGAGGCCAGCCGGGATTCGTCCATTTTCCGCAGCTCGATGCGCACGGCCCCGTCCTTGACGGAAACCACGGCGTCGGCTTCGCCCATTTTGTTCAGGCGGGCGCGGATGGTGCTTACGGCGTCGTTCAGGGCGCTTTCGGGCGCGTCGTCATTGGGCGTGCAGGTATATTCCGCGTAGGTGCCGCCGCCCAGGGAGAGGCTCACCGGCAGGGAAGCGGGCCAGTTGGCGGTGCTGACGGGCACCCAGGGCAAAAGCACGTTCACGCCCTCGGCGTCTAAGTTCATGCCCATGACGGACAGGTAAGAAGCGCAAAGCGTGATCACCAGCAGCACGGCAAGGCAAATCACGCCCTTGGCGCCGGACGTCAGCGGTTTGCGGGTTTGGGTATTTTTCGTGGCCATAATGAATCTCTTCCTCTCGTTGTAATTGCTGCTTTCAAACGCGCGAACGCGTTTCTTCCTTGTGGTAGACTTGCACATTATACTCTTTTCGCGCCCGCGCGTCAAGCGTTTCGTGGGGGAAGCGGGCAGTTTTTGTGGCGGGAGCAGGCAATTTTGTACCAAACTATTTTTTATTTTTTGTTGCAATTGCGGCAGAAATATGGTATATTATCGTATGCTCGTTCGCGGACATACGTGAAATGCGAACATCCATATTCATTCCTTTGCTTCTCATCTGCTTTCAAGCAGAGAAGATAATATCATGTATGGAGGTATGTTCCATGAAAAAGACCCTGTCTCTGGTTTTGGCGATGGCGCTGCTGCTCAGCTGCGTGAGCTTCGCCATGGCCGACGAAGCGCCCGACACCTATTCGATGATCGACGCTTTCAACATCACCACCCTGGACTATGTGTACAACAACAAGTCCGCGAACGGCGACTATCTGAGCAACTTCATCGAGGGCCTGCTCACCCAGGATCCCCATGGCAAGCTGATCCCCGGTATGGCCAAGGAATGGAGCTGCAACGAAGACGCTTCCGAATGGACCTTCATCATCCGCGATGACGCGGTGTGGAGCACCAACGAAGGCGAAGAATACGACGTTGTGAAGGCTGAAGACTTCGTCACCGGCATGCAGCACGCTGTGGCCACCCAGTCCGAAACCCTGTCTCTGGTGCAGGATCTGATCGTGGGCCTGAAGGCTTACATCGACGGTACCGGCACCTGGGACGACGTGGGCATCAAGGCCGACGGCAACACCCTGACCTACACCCTGACCCAGGGCTGCGGCTATTTCGACGGCATGACCACCTATTCCATCCTGTGGCCCATCAACGCCGAATTCCTGGAATCCAAGGGCGCTGATTTCGGCGCTGCGGAAGCTTCCAGCATCCTGTACAACGGCTGCTACATCCTCACCTCCCTGGTTTCCGCTCAGGAAGTGCGCTTTGACGCCAACCCCAACTACTATGACAAGGACAACGTGTTCGTTAAGCACGTGGTCGTGTCCTACACCGACGGCAGCGACCCCGCCCAGAACTACAACATGTTCGTCAACGGCGAAGTGACCTCCGCCGGCATCAACGGCAGCCTGCCCGACGTGGTTGCGGACGCCAACGAACGCTATGCTGAAAACCAGTACAAGAGCATGACCACCGCCACCTCCTACTGGGGCGCTTTCAACTTCGACCGTCAGTCCTACGCTCTGTTCAACGATCCTTCCGTGATCACCACGAACAAGACCGACGCCCAGAAGGCTGACTCCAAGGCCGCCATCCTGAACAAGTACTTCCGCCTGGCCGTGTTTGCCGCTTACTCCACCAAGGCCACCCAGGCCAAGAGCAAGGGCGAAGACCGCGCGCTGGACGCCGCCCGCAACACCCTGGTTCCCTACACCTTCGCCACCACCTCCGACGGCCGCAGCTATGGCTCCATCCTGACCAAGTATGTGGAAGAACTGGAACCCGCTTTCGCCGGCATCAACCTGAACGACGGTCAGGACGCCTGGTACAATCCCGAGCGCGCTCAGTATTTCGCCGCCAAGGCTAAGGAAGAACTGGGCGACACCATCTCCTCTTGGCCCATCATCCTGGACTACCCCGTTGACTCCGCCAGCGAAGTGAGAAAGAATATTGCTCTGGCTATGAAGGATTCCATCGAGAGCGCTATCGGCGATTACGTGCAGATCAACATGGTGATGTTCGACAACCGCACCGCTCAGCTGAACGCCTTCTACTTCGTTTCCACCGGTGAACAGAACTCCATCGACGTCGCTTTCGACGCTGGCTGGGACCCCGACTACGGCGATCCCAAGACCTACATCTACTGCTTCAACGCTGAAAACGGCGACATGCTGAACTACTCCGGCCTGAACCTGGCCAGCGAAATCGAAAGCGAATCCGGTAAGGCTGCCAAGGAAGCCATCGGCCTGTATGAAATCGAAGAAGTCATGAATCAGGCTGACAAGGCTGTGGGCGACGAGCGCATCGAGCTGTACGCCAAGTGCGAAGCCATGCTGCTGACCTACGGCATCCTGCGCCCCTACTCCACCAGCGGCGCCAACCTGATCGTGAGCAAGGTCGTGCCCTTCTCCGCCGGTTACGGTCTGTATGGTCAGGCCTCCTACAACGCCGTTCCCTACTTCAAGTACATGAAGCTGCAGAACGAAGTTGTGACCACCGAACAGTACGAAGCCGCCAAGGCCGCCTGGCTGGCTGGCGAGTAATCGCTGCTCGGACAATCAAACAACCCAAGTAATTTAATTCAAAGGCGAAAGCCGGAAGAGTATTCTCCCGGCTTTCGCCTTACCCAGAGGAAGGTTCGCTGCATATGAAAAAAGGGTATGTCCTAACACGCCTCCTTCGCTCCGTGATTTCCATACTGCTGATCATGTTTGTCGTATTCGTCCTGGTCTTTACCATGGTGCCCAGGGAGAATATCTTTTTTGAGGACGGCACGTACACGAAGCTGAGCGGGAAACCAGACGAAAAAACAGATTACGTCTATAACACGTGGAAAAAGCTCGGTTATCTTGATTACGTTAAGATCAACGATTACTGCTTAGAGCTTTACGAGGCGGGCAGCCCCGAAATGCAGACCGCGCTAAATCCTGATTCCCAGGAAACGGCTGATTTTGTGGCGCTTTATCAGTCCAAAGGCTACACCATTGGTCACTACACGGTCAGCGGCCGGGCTTTCGCGTATAAGGATCGCCCCATCATTCAGCGGCTGTGGAACTGGTTCAGCAACCTTGTGCGCATCGACACCATCTACAGCGTACAGGATCCCAACAACCCGGACCTGGAACGGAAAGTTTCTTTCGGCAGGACGCCCACCGGCGGCCTGGCGCTGATCGGCAGCGGTACGTATCATAAGTACCTCGTCTATACCGATTCCCATTTTCCCTTCATTCATCAGAATTTCATCACCCTGAATATGGGCGAAAGCTACCCCACCTATCAGGGCCTGGAAGCGCTGAGCGTCATGTTCTCCTCCCAGGGAACGGAGGTCAAGCGGGACGTGACCTTTGAGACGGGAGAAACGGGTTCCTCCGCCATCAATTTCGGTTCCCTGACCTATAAAGAAAAGCTGGATCGTCTGGACAAGAAAAAGTTCGTGGATCACTACGCCAACTATACCACCTTCAAGGATCAGTCCTCAATGGTTGGCACATCCTTTACCATGGGTATTTTCGCGCTGCTCCTTGCTTACGGCATCGGCCTGCCGGTGGGCGTGGCCATGGCCCGGAACAAGGACGGCCTGATTGATAAATTGGGCATGCTGTTCATTATCTTCATCACCTCCGTGCCCTCCCTGGCTTATATCTACATCTTCCGCTACCTGGGCACCACCCTGTTCGGTCTGCCCAACGTGTTCACCACCTTCGGCCCCTCCGATATCCGCAGTTGGATATTGCCCATCATTTCCCTGTCCATGCCCTCCATTTCCTCCCTGATGCTGTGGATCCGCCGGTACGTGGTGGACCAGATGAATTCCGATTACGTGAAGTTTGCCAAGGCCAAGGGCCTGAACCGGAAGGAAATCTTCCGCTGGCACATCTTCAAGAACGCCAGCATCCCCATCGTACACGGCATCCCCAGTTCCCTGGCAGGATGCATCACCGGCGCCATCATTACCGAGGCGATCTACTCCGTGGGCGGCATGGGCAAGATGCTGCCCAACGCCATCAACCAGTACAACAACGTGATGATCATTGCCCTGACCTTCATGTTCTCCTCCATCTCCGTGCTGTCTGTGCTGCTTGGCGACATCATCATTACCAAAGTGGATCCCCGTATATCTTTGACGGACAAGGCAGGTAGATCATGATGGAAATACAAGAAGAAAACCTGTTTGAGTTTGCGGAATTCGACGAAAAAGAATCGGAGCATATCGCCGCCCCGCGCTATTCCTACTGGAAATCCGTGTGGCGCACCTTTATCCGCAGCAAGGTGACGGTCGCGCTGACCATCTTCCTGATCGTACTGATCAGCTTTGCGCTGATTCAACCGCTCTATTCGGGGTATGATCCCTTGATCGCCCCAAACATCAATAAGGCGGAAAATCAATATCTCCCCCCCAGCGCGGAACACATCTTCGGCACCGACAACATCGGCAACGAGGTGTGGGACGTGGTGTGGGCAGGCGCCCGCAACTCCATCATCGTCAGCTTCGTCAGCACGGCCATCATCATGGTGCTGGGCATCCTGGTGGGGGCGCTGTGGGGCTTCAGCAAAAAGATGGACAAGTGGATGATCGAGGTTTACAACGTGGTCGCCAACGTGCCCTATCTGCTTCTGGCCATGATCCTGTCCTATGTGTTAGGCGCGGGCCTGGGTTCCCTCATCTTCGTGATGACCTGCATCGACTGGATTTACGTGGCCTACTTCATCCGCACCCAGGTTATGATCATCCGCGACCGGGAATACAACCTGGCCAGCAAGTGCTTAGGCACGAAGACCTTCACCATGATCCAGAAGAACATCCTGCCCTATCTGGTGTCCGTCATCGTGACGTATATTTCCCGCGAAATTCCCGCCCTGATTTCCTACGAAGTGTTCCTGTCCTACATGGGCTTGGGCCTCGGCACCAACTACGCCTCCTTAGGCCGCACCATTTCCCAGTACAAGTCCTTCATGACCGGATATCCGCACCTGTTCTGGATTCCTGTGCTGGTGCTTGCCGCCATTGCCATTTCCCTGTACGTGGTGGGGCAGAAGCTGGCAGACGCGACCGACCCGCGCACCCATAGATAGGAGGCAGACATGAGCGAAATCATTATTTCCGCAAAGGATATCGAGGTTCAGTTCCGGGTGCGCGACAACTATCTGACGGCCATCCGCAACGTGTCCCTGGATTTGTATAACGGCGAAACCTTCGCCATCGTGGGCGAAAGCGGCAGCGGCAAAAGCGTGTTCACCAAGACCTTCACCGGCATGCTGGAATCCAACGGCAGAATCACCAACGGCTCCATCATGTACCACGGCCAGGACCTGACGAAGCTTCAGACCGAGAAGGACTGGGCAAGCATCCGGGGCGTGAAGATCGCCACCGTGTTCCAGGACCCCATGACCTCCCTGAACCCCATCCGCACCATCGGCTCCCAGATCACCGAGGTCATTGAAAAGCACCAGAAGCTGTCCAAGGCGGACGCCAAAGCTCAGGCCATCAGCATCATGGGCCGCGTGGGCATTCCCAACGCGGCGGACCGCTTCGACAACTATCCCTTCCAGTATTCCGGCGGCATGCGGCAGCGCATCGTCATCGCTATCGCCCTTTCCTGCCATCCGGAAATTCTGATCTGCGACGAACCCACCACCGCCCTGGATGTGACCATTCAGGCCCAGATCATCAAGCTCATCAAGGATTTGCAGAAGGAGCTGGGCTTCACCACCATCTATATCACCCACGACTTAGGCGTGGTAGCCAACGTGGCCGACCGGGTGGGCGTCATGTACGGCGGCCAGATCATCGAGTACGGCACGGTGAACGATATCTTCTACGATCCCCAGCACCCCTACACCTGGGCGCTGCTGTCGGCTCTCCCCCAGTTGGGCATCAAGGGCCAGGATCTGTACTACATCACCGGCACCCCGCCGTCCCTGTACAACGAAATCAAGGGCGACGCTTTCGCGCCCCGGAATCCCCGCGCGCTGAAGATCGACTTCGTCAAGGAGCCGCCCTTCTTCCAGGTAAGCCCCACCCATTACGCCAAGACCTGGCTGCTGGATCCCCGGGCGCCCAAGGTGGAAAAGCCCGAGGCGATTCACAATCTGCATGAAAAGATTGCCAAAATGACGTCGAAAGGAGGCGCTTTCCATGTCGGCAACGACTGACCGCGAGGTTTTGCTTTCGCTCAAGCATGTGGAAATTTCCTTTGACAACGGCGGGAAACACAAATTCAAGGCCGTTCAGGACGCCAACTTCGATATCTACAAGGGCGAAACCTTCGCGCTGGTGGGCGAAAGCGGCAGCGGCAAAACCACCATCGGCCGCACCATCATGCGCATCAACGAGCTGAGCGACGGCGAAATCACCTTTGAGGGCAGGCGCATTTCCGGCAAGCTCAGCAAGCAGGAAGACACCGCCGTGATCCGGAGCATCCAGATGATTTTCCAGGATCCCGCCGCCTCCCTGAACGAGCGCGCCACCATCGAATACATCATCTCCGAGGGCCTGTACAACTTCCATCTGTACAAAAACGAGGAAGACCGCCTGGCGAAGGTGGATCGCGCCCTGGAGGAAGTGGGCCTGCTTCCGGAGCATAAATCCCGCTATCCCCACGAGTTCTCCGGCGGCCAGCGTCAGCGCGTGGGCATCGCCCGGGCGCTCATCATGGAACCCAAGCTGGTGGTGGCGGACGAACCCATCTCCGCTTTGGACGTGTCCATTCGCGCTCAGGTGCTGAACCTGATGAACAAGCTGAAAAACGAAAAAGCCCTGACTTATCTGTTCATCGCCCACGATTTGTCCGTGGTTCGGTTCATCGCCGACCGCATCGCCGTGATCCATTTGGGCCGCATCGTGGAAATCGCCGAAACGGAAGAGCTGTTCGCCTACCCCATTCACCCCTACACCATCTCCCTGCTCAGCGCCGTGCCCATGCCCGACCCCATCATCGAAAAGCAGCGTGAACCCATCGTGTATTCCGAGACCGTGCAAGAAAAAACCGGCCCGGATTACGCCATGCGCGAAATCAGGCCGGAGCACTATGTATACTGCACCCCCGAGCAGGCGAAAGCCTACGCCGAGGCGCTGGATAAATAAGAGGTAACCTCAATAGACAAAGACCGTCAGCACTGCCGCCGCGAGCAGCAGGAGCAGACCCGTGAAGAAAGGATAGTTCATGCTGTCCTTTCTTTCTTCTTTTTTGTCCTCCTTGAAGGCCTTAAAGGGCTTTATATCGCCTTTGTTCAGGGTGCGGCGGGTCACGTACTCGGCGATATCAAAATCCCCGTGGCGGATCATGGAAAATACCACGCCCAAAATCACAAACACCAGCCCCGTTACCGTCAGGGCGTCAATGAGCTTGACCATCATGCGCCCCGAGGACAGAAAGGCGTAGGCTGGATAGAGCAGCGCTGCCGCCGCAAAAATGGCGAACTGCCTGAACTTGAAAGATCGAAAATGCATAATTCCCGGTTCCCCTCCTTGCCGCAAACGGATGCGCGTATGCATCATATCTGAACGCGGCCCATTCGTCAAGGCCTTTTGAAAAACATTCTCTTTTATTCTTAAGATTATTCTAAGTTTCCCCATTATAATGTATAATAACCGGGAAAGATACCGGCAGAAAAGGGGGGCGCCCTATGCGGATTTTGCTTGCGGAAGACGAGAGGACCATGGCCGAGCCCATCACGGCCTTTCTCCAATACCATAAATACACGGTGGATTGGGTGGACAACGGGGCGGACGCCTACCGGCAGGCCGTGTCCCAGGCTTACGACGGCCTGATCTTAGACATCATGATGCCCGAAATGGACGGCCTGACCGTTTTGAGCCGCCTGCGCCGGGAGGGGCGGAACATGCCCGTGCTGCTGCTCACCGCCAAAAGCGAGATCGAGGACCGCATCAAGGGCCTGGACAGCGGCGCCGACGATTATCTGCCCAAGCCCTTCGATATGTCCGAATTGCTGGCCCGGGTCCGCGCCATGCTGCGCAGACGCGATACCTACCACCCCGAAAACATTTCCTTCGGCGGCATGGAGCTGAATCCCGACACCTGCCAGCTTTCCGCCAACGGCAAAACCTTTTCCCTGAGCCGCCGGGAATATCAGCTGATGGAGCTGTTCATGAACAATCCGGGCATGCTCTTTTCCGCCGACACCCTGCTGGACCGCGTCTGGGGCATGGACGGCATCGTGGAGCAGGGCACGGTGTGGGTTCATATTTCCTATCTGCGCAAGAAAATGGCGGACCTTGGCGTGTCCGCGGTCATCCGCTCCAAGCGCGGCGTGGGCTACGCCTTAGAGGAGGACGCATGAAAAAGTTTTACCGGCGGCGGCTGATCACCGTTTCCATGTTGGCGTTCCTGATCCTGTTCATCCTGGTGTTCAGCGGTATGTTCCTGTTCAGCTTTCTGCAAATGGAATCGGAAACCAACCGCACGGTGCAGTCTTTGCTTAATCCCACGGAAAACGCCGGGCAGAAAAATGAAGGCGCGCGCCTTCCAGGCGTGTTTCAAACGCGGCGGGGACAGCCCATGTTTTCTTCCTATTACGATATTACGGCCAGCAAGGACGGCACGGTGATCGCCTGCGAAACCAGGGGCTTCCTGAACGAAACGGACACGGATATTCAGGCCTTCGTAAGCCAAACCCTGGCCGCGGGCAAAACCGGCGGACGATGGGGCAGCTTCAAATTCGGCGTGCAGGAAACAGCCGACGGGCAAATGCACATCATCCTCATGAGCATTTCCATTCAGCTACAAATGCTGTTTTCCATGGTGCGCAGCGCGCTGATCATCGGCACGGCGCTGCTGGTGCTTTTGTTCATCATCCTGCTGCCCGTCACCGCCAAGGCCGCCACCCTGCTGATCCAGAACACGGAAAAGCAGAAGCAGTTCATCACCGACGCGGGCCACGAGCTGAAAACCCCCGTGGCGGTGATCCGCTCCAATTTGGACGTGATGGAGCTTTTGCAGGGCAAAAGCAATTGGAGCGCCAACATCCGCAGCCAGGTGGAGCGCTTAGACGGGCTGGTGAAGCAGCTTTTGCTGCTGGCGCGGCTGGACGAAAAGCAATGGGCGGGAAAAACCACCGATATTGATTTTTCCGGCGAGCTGAAAAACGAAGTGTCGATCTATGAGGAAACGGTGACGCAGAAGGACCTGACCTTGAAAACGGACATCGCCGAGGGCCTGCGCATCCACGCGGAGGTGGAATCCGTGCGGCAGCTGATCCACGTGCTGCTGGACAACGCCATGCAGTACACCCCTTCCGGCGGCTGCGTGAGCATCAAGGCGCAGAAAGAGAAAAAGCATCTCCGCCTGGAGGTCACCAACACGGTGGACGCTTTTCCCCAGATCGAGCCGGAGCGGCTGCTGGATCGTTTCGTGCGGGGCGATACCGCCCGTTCCCGGAAAAACGGTGGCACCGGCATCGGCCTGTCCACCGCCAAAAGCGTGGCCGACCTGTACCACGGGGACATCACCGTGACCTACCTGGAGGGCAATCTGTTCCAGGTCACGGTGCGGCTTCCCCTGACCATGATGTGAAGATTTTCAAAAGGCAGAGTGGGGGCCTCCCCCGCTCTGCCTTTTTGGACGTATCATTCTTTGGCCCAGTCAATCACGAGGTTTACATTGCAGCCTTCAAAAGCGCTCGCGGGATCGTTCCGCACGCTTGCGGGAATCCTGACGTACAGCAAGTTCGCGCAGCCCGCAAAGGCATTCTCCCCGATCACGGTACAGCCTTCGGGAATGATGATTGCCTGACAGGCGAGGTTCGTGAAGGCCTCGGCTTCGATGGTGCGCAGCATATTGGGAAGGCGCAGCACGGACATATCCTTCAGCGCGGGAATCGCAAGGCTCGCGGTCTGTACGGCGAAAGCCTCCTTTGTGAACGCGTTTGAAGTAAAGGTGACGCTTCCTGCGGTTTCTTCCGTGGGCGATACGATGACGAAAGCAGCGTCCACGGTTTCCGTCTCCGTATGGGATGCGTCGCGTCTGCAGGTGCGTTCAGCGGTTACGCACGTATGATCGGCAGACCATTCATATTTTGCCGCGTCCCAGTCATGGCCCAGCGCCGGAATCTCCGCGTAAGTCGTGTACTCGCACCGCGTGCAGGTCTCATAAGCATCCCAGCCGATTTCGGTGCAGGCAGGCGCTTTGACTTCATGCTGTACGAGGTCGTGCCCCAAAGCTTTTATTTCGAGTTCGTGAAAATGGAGTCCAGACTCTCCCTGTTCACAGATATATTTAGCAACACCGGCTGTAGTACAAGTTGGGGCTGGACTATAGCGGAAGAACATTTCTGTCGTAAGAATATGCTGCGTAGAGTAGTCACAGCCATCGCGTTTACAGGTATCATATTCTGCCCAACCGATTTCTGAATCAGTGGGGATTTGAGCTTCATGATGTTCAAGGTCATGCCCCAGCGCGGGAATCTCTGCGTAAGTCGTATGGTCGCAACGTGTGCAGGTCTCATAAGCATCCCAGCCGATTTCGGTGCAGGTCGCGGCTTTGGCGTCGTGCTGTATGAGGTCATGGCCCAGTGCGGGAATCTCAGCGTAGGTCGTATGGTCGCAGCGCGTGCAGGTCTCGTAGGCATCCCAGCCGATTTCGATGCAGGTCGCGGCCTTGGCGTCGTGCTGTACCAGATCATGGCCCAGCGCGGAAATATCGGTAACGGTCTTCACCTGAATGGCGAAGGCTTCATTTTCAAACTGTGCGGAGGTATAAGTGGTGTCGCCCATGTCTTCGCAAGTTGGAGATTTGGTCATTTCGCCCGTCGCGCTCACTGTTTCAGATTGAACAATGGATGGAACCGCATTGCTCACCCGCTGTGCAGTCACGGATAAATAATCTTCCGCCCACATATAGGTGGCGTCGGCCCAATCGAAATCCAGGAATTGCACATTCAGGCTGTTTTCCACGGCGTATTCATGCGCTTTGGAACCCTCGAAGCAGGTGACGGTCAGTCCCTCGGCGCAGCCGTCAAAGGCGTAATAGCCGATGGAAGTCACGCTGGCCGGGATGGTCACGCTGGTCAGATTGGAGCAGTTATAGAATGCGTTGCCATTGATGGTGTTTACGCTGTCTGGGATGGTCACGCTGGTCAGGCTGGAGCAGTTCGTGAAAGCGCCTGTGCCGATGCTGACCACGCTTTTTCCGATCGTCAGGTTGTGCAGCTTCCCGCAGTCGGAGAAAGCAGAATCGCCAATGCTGGTATTTCCGCTTGTTGCACTTTCCCCGATTGTTACAGTTGTCAGGCTGGTGCAGTCGCAGAAAGCGTTATTGTAAATGTAGCTGACGCTGTTCGGGATCGTCACACTCGTCAATTTTCTACAGTTCCGGAAAGCAGAACCGCTAATGAGGGTGACGCTGTTCGGGATCGTCACATTCGTCAGGCTGCTGCAGTCAGAGAAAGCAGCACCGCCAATGCTGGTGACGCTGTTCGGGATCGTCACGCTCGTCAGGCTGGTGCAAGTGTCGAAAACACAATCGCCAATGCTGGTGACGCTGTTCGGGATCGTCACGTTCGTCAGGCTACTGCAGCCAGAGAAAGCAGAACCGCCAATGTTGGTGACGCTGTTCGGGATCGTTACGTTCGTCAGGCTGCTGCAGCCAGAGAAAGCAGAACCGCCAATGTTGGTGACGCTGTTCGGGATCGTTACGCTCGTCAGTCTGCTGCACTCCTCGAAAGCACAAGGGCCAATGCTGGTAACACTGTTCGGAATCGTCACGCTCGTCAGGCTGCTACACTTACAGAAAACACATTCGCCAATGCTGGTGACGCTGTTCGGGATCGACACACTCGTCAGTCTGCTGCAATAATAGAAAGCATAATCGCGAATTCTGGTGACGTCATTGGGAATGGTAATGCTGGTAGCATCTTTGTCAACGGAGCTTAGTTCCACTCCAGTTTGGATGTCGTTCATATAGAGATATCTTATGTCATAGTTTTTACCTTTTTCCCGGAATGCATAGCCTCTTTTGCTCAAAGTAATGGAGGCATAAGAGCCTTTCGTTGCGTATTTGATCGCATAGCATCTATAGAAAACATCAATGCCAATGCTTGTGACGTTGTCCGGAATCGTTACGCTTGTCAGGCTGCTGCAATCAGAGAAAGCCTGACTACCAATGCTGGTGACGCCGTTCCCAATCGTCACGCTCGTCAGGTTGTAGCAATTATAGAAAGCACTCATGCCAATGCTGGTCACGCTGTTCTCTATCTCAACAGAAAGAATAGAAGCCCGGTAATCGTACCATGGCACATGTTCTAATGTATAATCTTCCATCTCGCCTGTCCCGGATATGACCAGCAGCCCGTTGTCGTCCAGCGTCCAGGTCAGGTTATCGCCGCAGGTGCCGCCGTAACACCATTCAGCCATGATGGTGGTATCAGCGGTGACGGTGATCTCGTCGCCCGGAGCTATGGCGACGGCGTCCTCCTCGCCGATTTTTACCAACCATTCCTTGAATTGTTTCCCTTCCGGGGCGGTGAAGGTGCAGGCGGGCAGGGTATAACTGCCCCCCTCGTCAACGTTGACTGATTCCAAAGTTCCGGAGCCACCATTGGCAACGAAGCCAACGGTAAACGTGTTTGTGGTACCACTGCTGTAATGAATCGTCGCGTTGTTTAATGGCTCATTGTTTGAACCTATGCCAATAGCATCCCATTCCGGTTCTTTCCCGCCGTAATAAACATCTGTCAAGCCGCTGCAACCATAAAAAGCATAACTGCCAATGCTGGTGACGCTATCCGGGATCGTGATGCTCGTCAGGCTGCTGCAACGATCGAAAGCATTAATTCCAATGCTGGTGACGCCGTTGGGAATCGTCACGCTCGTCAGGCTGATGCAAGCAGAGAAAGTCCCATCTCTAATGCCGGTGACGCCGTTGGAGATCGTCAGGCTCGTCATGCTGTTGCAGCCGGCGAAAGCAGAACCGCCGATGAATGTAACGCTGTTGGGAATCGTCACGCTCGTCAAACTTCTGCAACTCCGAAAAGCAGAAACGCCAATGCTGATGACGCTGTTGGGGATCGTCACGCTCGTCAAATTGCTGCAATATACGAAAGCGTACTTGCTAATGCTCCTGACGCCGCTGCCTATCTCCACAGAAAGAATCGAAGCTCGATTGTTGTCCCATGGCACATCTTCTTCCTCTGAATAATCCGCCATCGCTCCCGTGCCGGAAATAGTCAGTATGCCGTTGGCGTTTAGCGTCCAGGTCAGGTTATTGCCGTTTGCGCCGCAGGTGCCGCTTCGCGTTTCCGCATACGCGCCCGCGCACCAAAACAACATTGCTGCCAAAACAGCAATGCCGATCCACTTCAACTTTTTCAACATGTACAGTTCCTCCCCTTCCTTAAACGGCAGAAAAACGAGAACTCCAGCTGATTATCTTGCTATGAACAGCGAACGCGGCGGCGTGCGGATAAGACCATTCATTTTTCAAGGCCAGTATACCATACTTTTCATACCTTATCAATAAAAAGCACAAAAATACCCGAAATCTCTTGGATTTCGGGCAATGGTGCGCCATCAGGGACTCGAACCCGGGACACCCTGATTAAGAGTCAGGTGCTCTACCAACTGAGCTAATGGCGCACATCCGGTACAGGCGTCATTATAACGCAAGCCGGATGCGTTGTCAAGCACGAATTGACAATTTTTACGGTTTCCGTTCCTCCAGTAAATTCCCAGAGTAACGTCCACAGTGGAAATTAGGGTGGACGTTAGTATGAGAAGAATTGAGGTAGACTTTACCTTGAGAAAAATGAAGGGAGGTCTACGCAATGATAGACCCGGAGAAACGCTGCAAGCACTTGAC
>JAFSNT010000039.1 GCA_017443295.1 Clostridia bacterium | reverse complement strand
CGCAAACGGCCCTGCTTGCCGCGCAGCAGGTCGGACAGCCTCTTCAAGGGCCGGTTGCCGGGGCCGGTGACGGGCCGTCCGCGGCGGCCGTTGTCGATCAGGGCGTCCACGGCCTCCTGCAGCATGCGCTTTTCGTTGCGCACGATGATGTCCGGGGTGCCCAATTCCAGCATCCGCTTTAAGCGGTTGTTGCGGTTGATCACCCGGCGGTACAAATCGTTCAGGTCGGAGGTGGCGAAGCGGCCGCCGTCCAGCTGCACCATGGGGCGCAGATCCGGCGGGATCACGGGCACCACGTCCATGATCATCCATTCGGGGCGGTTATTGGACAGGCGGAAGGCTTCCACCACTTCCAAACGCTTGATGGCGTGGGTGCGCTTCTGGCCTTCGCCCTCCCGATCCCGTTCCTTTTCGATCAGGTCGGCGATTTCTTTTTTCAGGCTTTCGCTGAGCTGGTCCAGATCCAGGGCCAGCAGCATTTCCTTCACGGCTTCCGCGCCGATGCCGGCCTTGAACTCGCCCCGCTCTTCCTGGGGCATAGCCATGATGGAGCGGTACTTGGAATCGGTGATCAGCTCGTTGCGGCTCACCTTTGTGGCCGCTTCGTTGCCGGGATTCAGCACGATATAGGAAGCGAAATACAGCACCTTTTCCAGGGCGCGGGGACTCACGTCCAGCAGCATGCCCATGCGGGAGGGGATGCCCTTGAAATACCAGATGTGGCTGACGGGGGCGGCCAGGGCGATGTGGCCCATGCGCTCACGGCGGACTTTCGCGCGGGTGATCTGCACGCCGCACTTGTCGCACACCTTTTCCTTGTCCTTGAATTTGACACGCTTATATTTCCCGCAGGAGCATTCCCAGTCCTTCTGGGGCCCAAAAATGCGCTCGCAGTACAATCCGTCGCGCTCGGGCTTGAGCGTGCGGTAATTGATGGTTTCGGGCTTGCTTACCTCGCCGTAGCTCCAGGCAAGGATCTGCTCGGACGAGGCCATGCCGATCTGAATGGAATCAATATTGGTTTGCTCAAACATGTATCTAAACTCCCTCCGCTAAAAACGCTTTGGGCCGCGCGCGCAGGACGCGCCCACGCACGCGTACACCCGGATTACTCAATATCGTCGTCGTCGTCCAGCTTCAGATCGTCCAGCGTGTCGTCTTCAAAGTCGCCGAAGTCGTCGTCCAGGCTGATGTCGTCGTCCAGATCAATATCCTCGCCCTCGCCCAGGAGCGGGCCTTCCTTATCGAAATCGTCGTCCATGATGGGTTCGCGTCCGGCGGGCAGAGCGTCGCTCATATCGTCGTCGTCGTCCTCCAGCTCGCGGATCTCGATCTCGTTGCGGTTTTCATCCAGCACGCGGATATCCAGCGCCAGGGCCTGCAATTCCTTGATCAGCACCTTGAAGGATTCCGGGATGCCGGGAGTGGGGATGTTCTGGCCCTTCACGATGGCCTCGTAGGTCTTGACGCGGCCCACGATATCGTCGGATTTCACGGTCAGGATCTCCTGCAGGGTATTGGCCGCGCCGTAGGCTTCCAGCGCCCAAACTTCCATTTCGCCGAAGCGCTGGCCGCCGAACTGGGCCTTGCCGCCCAGGGGCTGCTGGGTGACCAGGGAGTAGGGGCCGGTGGAGCGGGCGTGCATCTTGTCGTCCACCAGATGGTGGAGCTTTAAGAAGTACATGATGCCCACGGTGACGGGGTTCTCAAAAGGATCGCCGGTGCGGCCGTCGTACAGGATGGTCTTGCCGTCGGGACGCAGCCCGGCCTTCTTGAGGCATTCCTCGATGTCTTCCTTGCTCGCGCCGTCGAACACGGGGGTGGCGATGTGCCAGCCTAAGGTGCGGGCGGCGATGCCAAGATGGACTTCCAGCACCTGCCCGATGTTCATACGGGAAGGCACGCCCAAGGGGTTCAGCACGATATCCAGGGGGGTGCCGTCGGGCAGGAAGGGCATGTCCTCCTCGCGCAGGATGCGGGACACAACGCCCTTGTTGCCGTGGCGGCCGGACATCTTGTCGCCCACGCTGATCTTGCGCTTCTGGGCGATGTACACGCGCACCATTTCGTTCACGCCGGGGGAAAGCTCGTCCTTGTTTTCGCGGGTGAAAATCTTCACGTCCACGATGATGCCGCCCTCGCCGTGAGGCACTTTCAGGGAAGTGTCGCGCACTTCGCGGGCCTTTTCGCCGAAGATGGCGCGCAGCAGGCGTTCTTCCGCGGTCAGCTCGGTTTCGCCCTTGGGGGTCACCTTGCCCACCAGGATATCGCCGGAGCGCACTTCCGCGCCGATGCGGATGATGCCGCGCTCGTCCAGATCCTTGATGGCGTCTTCGCCCACATTGGGGATGTCCCGGGTGATTTCTTCCGGACCCAGCTTGGTTTCGCGGGCCTCGGATTCGTATTCCTCGATGTGGATGGAGGTGTATTTATCGTATTTCACCAGCCGTTCGCTGATGAGTACGGCGTCCTCGTAGTTGTAGCCTTCCCAGGTCATGAAGCCGATGAGCATGTTCTTGCCCAGGCCGATTTCGCCGTTTTCGGTGGAGGGGCCGTCCGCCAGCAGGTCGCCCACTTCGATCACCTGACCCTGGGAGACCCGGGGGCGCTGGTTGATGCAGGTGCCCTGGTTGGAACGGGTGAATTTGGTCAGGTGGTAGCTGTGCTTTTCGCCCAGCTCGTCCTGAATGACGATTTCATCGGCGGCCACGGAGTACACAGTGCCCGCGTGCTTGGACAAAAGCACCACGCCGGAGTCGTGGGCGGCCTTGTATTCCATGCCGGTGCCCACGATGGGAGCTTCCGGCACCAGCAGCGGCACGGCCTGACGCTGCATGTTGGAACCCATCAGGGCGCGGTTGGCGTCGTCGTTTTCCAGGAAGGGGATCATGGCCGTGGCCACGGAAACCACCTGCTTGGGGGAAACGTCGATGTAGTCCACTTCCCGGGCGGGCACTTCGATGGTTTCGTCCCGCCAGCGCACCACGACGCGCTGGTTGATGAAGCGGTTTTCTTCGTCCAGGGGTTCCTTGGCCTGGCCGACCTTGTAGTTGTCTTCCTCGTCGGCGGTCATGTATTCGATCACGTCCGTCACCTTGCCGGTGGCCTTGTCCACCTTGCGGTAGGGAGCTTCGATGAAGCCGTACTCGTTGATGCGGGCGTAGGTGGCCAGGGAGCCGATCAGACCGATGTTGGGACCTTCAGGCGTTTCAATGGGGCAGATGCGGGCATAATGGGAGTAGTGTACGTCGCGTACCTCCATGCCCGCGCGGTCGCGGTTCAGGCCGCCGGGACCCAGGGCGGACAGGCGGCGCTTGTGGGTCAGCTCAGCCAGGGGGTTGGGCTGGTCCATGAACTGGGACAGCTGGGAGGAACCGAAGAATTCCTTGATGGCGGCGGACACGGGGCGGATGTTGATCAGTTCGCCGGGCTTGACGTCGTTGGCGTCCTGAATGGCCATGCGCTCGCGCACCACGCGCTCCAGGCGGGAAAGACCGATGCGCACCTGGTTCTGCAGCAGCTCGCCCACGGAGCGCAGGCGGCGGTTGCCTAAATGGTCGATATCGTCGGTGACGCCCACGCCGTAGGGCAGGCCCAGCAGATAGCTGACGGAGGCCACGATATCGTCGATGATGATGTGCTTGGGCACCAGGTCGTACACGCTTTCGGACACCACGCGCTTTAAGTCCTCCGGCGCGGTTTCGCTGATGATCTTGAGCAGGGTGGGCAGGTGGACCATTTCCAGAATGCCCGCTTCCTTGGGATCGAAGGGCAGGAAGCCCTTGGCGTCGGCAAAGTTGTTGCCGATGACCTTGTGGACCACCTGTTCGCACTGGAGCAGCACCACGTTCACGCCGGAATTCTGGATTTCGACGGCCTTTTCCCGGGTGATCACAGCGCCCTTTTCCACCAGCACTTCGCCGGAAACGGGGCTCACCACGTCCTCAGCGGCGATCTGGCCGGTGATGCGGGCGGAAATGCCCAGCTTCTTGTTGAACTTATAGCGGCCCACGCGCATGAGATCGTAGCGCTTGGGATCGAAGAACAGGCTGCGAAGCAATGACCGGGCGCCGTCCTCGGTGGGCGGTTCACCGGGCTTCTGGCGCTTGTAGATTTCCAGCAGGCCCTGAGTCTGGGTCTTGGTGGAGTCGCTGCGGGCGATGGTGGTGAGCAGGCGCTCGTCCTCGCCCAGCAGGCCGGTGATCTCTTCGTCCGTGCCGTAGCCCAGCGCGCGCAGAAGCACGGTGATGGGCAGCTTGCGGGCGCGGTCAATACGCACCCACAGCACGTCGTTGCTGTCGGTTTCGTACTCCAGCCAGGCGCCCCGGTTAGGGATGATCTGGGAGGAGAACAGATGCTTGCCGGCTTTATCGATCTGCACATCGAAATACGCGCCGGGCGAACGAACCAGCTGGCTCACAATGACGCGCTCCGCGCCATTGATAATAAAGGTGCCATGCTCGGTCATGAGCGGGAAATCGCCCATAAATACTTCCGATTCCTTGATTTCGCCGGTTTCCCGGTTCTTCAATCGGACGAATACCTTCAGCGGCGCGGCATAGGTCAGATCCCGTTCCTTGCAGCGCTCCACCGTATTCTTGGGCGTGCCGTCCAGCGAGTAGTCGACGAACTCCAGCACCAGATTTTCGCTGTAATCGGTGATGGGGGACACATCTGCCAGCACTTCCTTCAGATCTTCGGTCAGAAAACGCTTGTAGCTGTTTTTCTGCACCTCGATCAGGTTGGGCATGTCCAGTACCTCGTCGATGCGCGAGAAGCTCATCCGCTTGCGCAGCTTCCCCATTTGGACCTCGTGCACCATAAAGCTATCACCCCTT
>JAFSNT010000038.1 GCA_017443295.1 Clostridia bacterium | reverse complement strand
GTGAACAGATCAAGCTGATAGCTGCCATCGTCATATTCCACATCATTAGCGGAGATATTCAGCCTGCGGATCAGGAGCTGATGGTCTACTTTCTGTTCAAAAGAGGGAATCAAACGCTCCATGATCAGATTCTTGCTGTTTGTTCGGATGCGCGTGCGAACGGTGCCGTTGGCATGCTTGGGGTGCAGCCGTCCATAATAATCCAGCGCCAGCGGCCCTTGGTAATAGGGATTTACGTTCAGGGATTCGGGATCAAAGGAAATCCACCATGTCAGGCATGATGTGGTCAGATTTTTGGAAAGCAAGTCCGCGCACAGCAGATCAGCCATTTCCTTGAAAACCAGTTTTCCTTCCTCATATTTGTAAGGCCGTGACAGAACCTGTCCTGTGTTTAGGCTGTGCCCTTCCGTTTTGTATTCTTTGATATCCCGCATGGTGGTAGGTTCATAGCCCCAGGCGTGATCGATCAATAATTCCGCGTTGATTCCAAACATTTTATAAAGCAAATCTTCATTGCTTAACGATATGGCGGCAATATCGCCCATGGTATACATAGCCCTGTTTTGCAGGCGTTTGGCCGTTCCGTAACCGATCTGCCAGAAGTCTGTCAGAGGTATGTGCGTCCATAATTGCACAATATAGGATAGTTCATCCAGCTCCGCAATGCGAACCCCGTCTTTATCGGCCTGCTTTTTCTTTGCTACGATGTCCATGGCGATTTTCGCCAGATACAGATTGGTGCCGATACCCACGGTTGCAGTGATCCCCGTCGTTTTCAGCACGTCCCGAATCATGGTCATGGCCATGTAATGTGCGGCCGTTACGCCCTGTTTATCCGCTTCGGCCTGATACAAATGCAGATAAGGCGTGGCGTCGATGAATACTTCGTCAATCGAATAGACGTGAATATCCTCCGGGGCCACATAGCGAAGATAAATCTCGTAAACCTTGGAACTCACCCGGATGTATTCGGCCATCCGGGGCGGCGCGATGATGTACTCCACCTTGGTATGGGTGTAGGCTTCAAACATGCGAATGTGTTCCTTTGCCTCAAACAAGCGAGGACGGCTTGGTATAAGTCATGACTTGTCCATCTTCCGGCTGACCGCAATGTTTCTGTTCACAGGTGGGACACACCTGCCGTCCTTCAGGAATGACCGCACCACAGACAACACAAGTATTATCCATTACGATTCCTCCTCTTTCGGCATCCAGCCCGCTTCCCGCATTTTCCTGTCGATGAACAGACGTCCCTTCTGCGTCCATTTCATCACCATGCGCACCCTTTCCACACCATCACATTTGCGGACATAGGTAACGGTTTTGGTGTACCCTTTTCCAACATAGGGGGCATACAGTACCCAGCCGCCGTCGCATTTATACTGGATGCACTTTTCATGCAGGAATTTGTTCAGCTTTTGTCCAGACCAGTTGTAGGTTTTCGCAATAGCCCTGATGGTGAGAACATCTTTGGCGTTCAGCACCCGGTCGCAGTAATCCACTTTGGGCTTCATCTGGCGGACGGTCTTGCTCTGCTTTTGAATCACCACCTGCTGCTTTTCCATGATCTCGGATTGCTGGGCGATCCTGACGGCTTGAATAGCCAGCGCTTCATTCTGCGCCGCTATATCCGCCGTCAACTGTAAGTTCCTCTCATTGGATTCCTCCAATCGCTGCCGGTAATAGCGGATTTCCTGCTGGCTGACTTCCGCCGCCTGCTGAATCTTTTGTTCAGCGGCCACGAGCTGCCGCCGCAGCATACGGCCCACAGGAGAGGACTGTACCAGACAGATTTCCTTGGCCGCCGCAATGCTCAGCAGGTGGTCGATCTTCCTGCCCGGCATCTCAACACCGTCACCACGCCGGACTTTTTTGACCAGCGTGGTAAAAGCCCGCCCCTCTTTCAATTCCAGGCGCAGGCATATCCGTTGGAACCAGTGCCGGTAGTCCGTCATGATCCCCAGCGCCTCATGAAGCCGGGAACCCAGGATACCGGGATGATCGTCCGCCTCGGTTTGATAGAAAACATTCGCCAGTTCGTTCATGCGTTTTCCTCCTTCCAAAAATCGAAAAAGGCGTCCAGATGATTTTGAATGATCTGAACGCCTTTACCAACGTGGTATAAATTTTTATTCTTCTGCCGCATCATAGGACCTGCCAGAAAAGATTTTCGCTCTTTTTTGCTCTCCTTTCATCATATTCTTGTTCCATTTTCTCATCTTGTCATCCGCAATCCGGCTGACTTCTCCCTTTGAAATGAATATCCGGCGTTCCCGCAGCTTTTCAAACAACGTGTCAATGATTATTTTGCGCTTGGCGGATTTCAGGGGCTTATGTGTGGCCGTAACCTCCTCCGCGTATAGGTATCTCAACGCTTTCAGCATCCATTCCTGCTGACGCCGGGTGATCCTGCGCCATTTCTTCCTGCCCTGCGGAGTGATTTTCTGGTGGTATATTTTCAGTCGCTTACAATTCTTGCTCATGACAGCCTCTTATTCAAAAGTATTGAAACAGCGTCCGTTTTTTGCTAAAATGAAAAAAGGCGCTCAGAGGAATGCTGCTTCTCTGAACGCCTATGAACATCGTGGGGTGCCATTTTATTCTGCTGTTTCATTTCCATTTTGAACAACCTGCCGGGCTTTTTCCATCTCTTTTTCCAGGTAGCGCCTGTTCCATTTTCTCATTCTGTGATCTACGACCCGAAACACTTCGCCTTTATAAATCATGATCCCTCTGTCGTTAATCTGGCGGTATAGAGCTTCGATTAAGGCCCTTCGTTCGGATCGGTGGGGAATCCAATGGTTTTCCGTAACAAACTTCCGATACAGCCTGTGAGCTTTTTCCAGAATCCACTTTTTTTGAAGGCGCGTAAGGTTTCTCCACTTTCTCGTGTGCAAAGCGCTCCAGGCTATTTGCTGTACAGAATTTTTTCCGATGTTAGTGAGCATAGCAGTCCTCCATTCTTTTTGTGTGGAATGTGTAAAGAAATAGTGTCCAGATGAACCTCTGAACACTATTTTCTTGGCAATTTGCGTATTCTATTTCCAAATATTGTTTTGTCGCAAATGAAACGAGCCTCCTTCCCGCGACCGCGTTTTGCTGCATTTCAAGGCTGGAAAAGGGATTGAAATTGCAGCGACAAACGGCTCAAACCCTTATGCCACAAGGATTTTCCGTTTTGTCGCAATTATACCATCAGGGCATGGGTACGCAACATTAGCGCTGCAAAATGGCGTGGATGTAAAGACAGTTTCCAATAACCTCGGTCATGCGACGACAGCCTTCACGATGGATCGGTATGGACACGTTACCGAAACTATGATGAAGGACAGCGCGGATAAGATGCAGAGGTTCATCGAATCGCTATGAAATACAATTTGGGTGGAAATTTGGGTGGAAATAAAGAAGAAAGCCCAGGAACCCTTGAAATTCCTGGACTTTCTCTGGCGGAGAAGGAGAGATTCGAACTCTCGAACCGTTTTACCGGTTACACGATTTCCAGTCGTGCGCCGGGGGGCTGGTGCCAGAATGAACCAAATAGAACATCTGTGCAACGTGCCAAGGATCGAAGATCAGGATGAACATAAACATCCGCCGTCAAGCTGTAATGGGCATGGCCCAGAAGGTGCTGAACCGTGGCGAGCTGAACGCCGTCCTCTACCGCCATTGTCGCGCAGGTATGCCGGAGGCCGTGCAGCGTAATCCTACGATCAACGCCGATTGCCGCCAGGACGCGAAGGTGTTGCGTTCTAAGCGATTTTTCCGACACGTTGACAACAAATTCCCCATTGGCCCCATCAAAAAAGGCTCTCAAGGCCGCAGGCACGGGGATTTCCCGGCGTGACGCCCGGCTTTTTAGCCTGGCAAGTCCCGTCCTGGTTCTCTGGTGCCTGATATGGAGGATTCCGTCCGCGTCCAGGTCATCAAAGCGCAGGCCGCGCGCTTCGTTCCGGCGAAGCCCCAGGCATAACATCAGGATCAGCAGCGCCCCGGCAGGCTGCCGCCGCGCTTCCTGGATGTAGGCCGCTGCCTCGTCTGGTTCGAGCGTCTCAATCTCCCGCTTCTCATGCTCCGGGGGTTCCACCTTCTCCATGGGCGAAGCGTCGAGCAGGTCCAGCCTGACCGCCTTTTTCAGCGCGGCCCGCAGGCCGGTGTACATAATTTGCGCTTGCCTGCTGTATACCGCGGCGAGCTGGTTGATTTCCTTTTGCAGGTGCAGCGGCGTCAGCTCGTGCAGCTCGGTCCTTCTGATCTCCGGGGAAAGGTGGGCCAGGGCGAAGCGGTAAGCCCTTCCCGTGTTCTCTGCTCGTTTGGGGTCAATATAGGTTTCAAGCCATAAATCAAGGTATTCGCATAGTGTCATACGATAACCCCCCTATACCAAAATCATAGCTGAAAAGCCAGTGATTTTCAATCGCTGGATAATGGAGGCAACGTATGACAGCACAACTACATGTAGTGTCCTCACCCTCTGAGGAACGGAAGCAAATCCTTTCTGACGCGAAATATTTGACAGAGCGGTTTTGCCGTGAGTGCGGCTTCAAGATTCTTCCGTACATGGGGCGGGAGTTCGCCCGGTATCTGCGTCTTGGGTATGAGCGGGAAATGCTCGAAATGGTCATTGACATCACCGCCAGGGCGCCGCGCCCGTCCTTTGCTTACTTTGACGCCGTAATGCGGAACGCATATGACTGCAAGACCGTCCCGGACTTCCTTTTTCATCGCCGGAAACCCGTTGATGAAGATTTACCATGGGGACCGAGCGTCGATCTTGATGCAGCCATCAATGCGGAGTTGGACAGCATGGATTAAACCCCTTCCCCGCGCCCCTTCCCCTGGTGGGAAACCATCAAGAGCAGGAGGATTAGTAATAATAATAATTATTATTATTTCGCGCGAGGATTCTTGTATAGTTGAATACATGTATATGTGAATACAGAAGGAGGCTCCCCCATGACATACAAGACCGAGGACTTGAAAAAGACAAAGCAAATCGTTGCTGAAGCAATGGCGATTATTCAGACCATGGCCGAAGCGCTGACGAAAAAGGACAGCGGCCAGGAGCTGACGCAGCTTGAACAAGAACTGCTTTTTGACCTGGAGAGCTGCTACGGAAACGGTGAGGACATCGTGAAGGATATCGACGCCATCGTGGAAGATTGCCCCTGGAATGGGGAACCGGCATAATGAAAAAGTATCTGACGCCCAGGGAGTACGCCGCCCGGCATGGCTGCCATATCAATTCCGTCATGAAATGGATTCATCGGGGGTGGATTCCTTCGGCGTTCGTCCGGCATGGGCGGGGGCGCGTCCGGTACCTGGTACCGGCCAGCGCCCAGCCGCCCAGCCGAAAGCCAGGGCCGCCCAAATCGGCAGACACACGCATGCGGGAAAATACCCGGCTGCTGCTGCGGGTGGCGCGGCTGCTTCGTTCACAAGCTGATGTTCTGGATGCTGCCGGGCTGCTTCCTGATCCCCGGCACAGAGAAAGGAGAAACGAAAATGACATACGAGACTGAACAGCTTCTTTTAACGCAAAACCAATTGAAAATGCTTGATAAGCGTACATCGAATTGCATTTCTGTCCGTGCTTATGCTGATCTCCACGGCGTCCATAAGCATACCGTGCTAAACTGGATAAAGACGGGGAAGATTGCTTTCTTTGCCGCAGACCATGGGAAGTATTACCGATTTTTCATCCCCGCCGATGAAGTCCCGCCAATGCGCCGCCCCGATCGGTGTGCATAGCCTGCAAATTACCGGCATATGATAGGCAAGTTATGGCCTGCTATTTGCCAAAATAGCCTTGTATAATCTTGCTTTTTATGCGGGATTATGGTATAATTCCCTTGTGTCATACGGTGTACCCATATCAGCAGAGGGGCCAGTACACAGGGGGAGCAGCGCCCAGGGGAAAACGTCTTCCCCTGGGCGTTTGCATATCGTGAAGGGGGCGTTTTTATGCAGGGAAAACCGGCTGGAAGGAACAAGAGCAGGTTTGCGCAGGTGAAGCAGCTGCGAGCCGTGGAGCAGCTGCGCACCATAGACAATTCCGTGGAAATGGTTTCCGGGCTAATCTCCAGCCTGTCCGGGTTTTATATTGACGCCTGGCGTGATTTGATCGTTGCAAGCCGGAGAATCAAGCATGCTCTGTTTGTTCTGGATGATTCCGGGGATTCGGAATATATTTTAGATAAGCGCGCTGGAATGTGATTTCCGCATCGGTGAAAAAAGCGTTAATTCGTGTGTGTTGGAATGCTTGACCCCGAGACCCCGGGGGGTCTGGAGAGGACGGCCCGCCGATAAAATACGGGATTTTTTACCAGGTTTTTGTATGACACAAATTTGTGCAAGATAGTGTTTGACCCCGAGACCCCCCATGCCTGGCAGCGGGAGGCCCGCCGATAAAATACGGGATTTTCTACCAGGTTTTTGTATGGCCCAAATTTGGGCGCGTGTGCCAGACGGAGCAGGAAGAAGGGAGAGACGCTCCGGCGCGACGCCCGCGCCTCCGCTACGGTCTCGCCGGCCGCCCACGCGCCCAGGGGGGCGGCGGGCTGGCTCGGCTCGCTTGCCCCCGGCCGCCCACGCGCCCAAAGGCGGCGGGCTTGCACGGGGGCGAATTTGTGAGCAAAAAAGGTTGGTCGCTTTCGGTCGCTCTGCCTCCCCCATTCCGCCCCCCTCCTTTTCCCCCCCTTTACCCCCCTTTCCCATCCTCCCCCCGGGCGGAGCGGTTCATTTTGGGCTTCGCCCAAAACGGTTGAAAGGGGGGGAAAGGTAAGGCGGGGGGCTTCATGGGGTCGGCTTCGCTCCGCCGCCATGCAAAAGCGGGGCCGCCTCTGGTCCCCCGCTCCACCATCGGCGGCCCCCTTTTTGCTGGCGGCTCGCCTACCCCGTGCCAGTACACAAAGCCCAGGTTTTAGAGAGTTTCGCCGCTTCGGCGGCGAAGGGCGCTTCGCTTCTGTCCGCGCCCGCCGCCAACTGGCCCTTTGGGCCGCTGTCGGCCCTGGGCGCGGTGGGCCGGGCTTCGCCGTGGCACGCGCCGCGGCTCCGCTCGGCCTATAGTGTTCTGTTCTCCATGCCGCCAGCAAAATTGGGGGCCGCCTGCTGGTGTTGCTTTGCGGCGGGTGGGTGTTCCGCTGCTGCGGCAGCGGTTAGTTTGTCCGCCTCCGGGGTCGCTTGCCCCTGCGCGGGCCGTTCGGGCCTGCGGCCCTGCAATGCCCGCTCCGGGGCAAATCGCCCCCCTCCGGCGCATCAAAAAAGCCCCTGACGGGGCTTCTG
Source organism: Clostridia bacterium (assembly GCA_017443295.1). Lineage (GTDB taxonomy): Bacteria > Bacillota > Clostridia > Christensenellales > Aristaeellaceae > RUG563. The sequence goes on along the minus strand of JAFSNT010000038.1, from coordinate 28,640 downwards.
TGCCCTCTGCTGGGCTGGGGGCTTACTGGCCCCCGTCCGGCCCCCTCCGGGGGCCTCCAGGGGCCTGATTTTGGCCTTCTCCGGCATTTTCGTGACTACCGGGCCACATGCCCGGACGGAAAGCCCCGGTTCGCCCCCCTCCGGGGGCCTCCTGGGGCCTTTTTTTGCCTTTCCCGGCATTTTCCAGACTAAAGGGCCACATGCCCGGACGGAAAGCCCCCGGTTCGTCTCTCTCTCCTGCCCCGTCCTGGTTCGCGGCTGGTGGGTACCGGGATGAATGCGGCCTTATTCCGGGGGCCGTCTCCTTCGTCCTGATCCGTCATGCGGGCCGGTTCAGATTTGCGGCGCGGAAGTCTGGCCGTTGGCTCCGCTGTCAGGCCGTACCGCGCCACAAATCCGGCCCGCGCCAGCGCCAGGAACGCCATTTAATGCCATATGTGGCCTAATCCTTCCCCAGGTTATCCCCGGCCCTGCCGGGGATTTCCATTTCTGGCCGAATCTATCCCCAGCGCCCCGCCCTTCCGCCCTGGCCTTCTCCTGGGTGCTTCTTCCCGACCCACTTGGTATAGTGCGCCGGGCGTGGCGATCGTCACACCCTGGGGGAAATTTTTATGCCTGGCACTTCGGCGCTCCCCCCGTGCCCCCCTTCCTTCCTCCGCCGCGAAGCGGCGTTTTTTTTGTGCCGTTCTCGCCAACAGTTCCCGGAGCGCTGCGCATGGCTGCCGCGCCGATCGGCGCGGTCCGGTCCTCCTGAAGCGTGCTTTTTGTTGCTCACAGCAACGAAAAAGCGCTTTTTCGTGCATTTGCGTTTCCAAGATGCGCGGGGCGCTGATCTCCCAGCGCTCCCCCCGCGCCCCCCTTCCCTCCCTCGCCGCGCTGCGGCATCGGTCAGGGCGGGGGTGATCTCTCAGCGCTCCCCCCGTGCCCCCCTTCCTTCCTCGCCGCGCTGCGGCATCGCTCGGACGGGAGGTGTCGTTCTCGGTAACACATCCGGAAAGCCGGCTTCCTCCTGAAGCGTGTATTATGTTGTTTTCTGCAACACATCCGGAAAGCCGGCAACCAGGTGAAGATCTATTTATGTTGTTTTTAAGAACATCTGTTCCCATGATGGAAAAATATATAACAAATTTGTGCCATTTCGCCCATTCCCAATCCTTGCCCCTGGTGATAAAATGGCGGCGTATGGCACAGCGAATACATCCCCATCCAAAAAAGACGCCCCGGAATGCCCTCACATTCCAAAGCGTCTCACCAGATAAGGAGGTGACAGCACAACGACACCACCCAAGCGGAGAAGGAGAGATTCGAACTCTCGAACCGTTTTACCGGTTACACGATTTCCAGTCGTGCGCCCTCGACCAAGCTAGGCGACTTCTCCACATCGCAAGCATTGCCCGTCAACATTGGCTATTTTACCACGGGATGGGCGGCGCGTCAAGCACAAAATTCAATCTTTTCTTTCCGTTCCTGCGGTTTCCGCCCGCCGCGCGGCTTGACGGCGGCGGGGGGATGGAGTAAGATGGGGAGGAAGCAAAAAACATCACAGAAAAACCAGCCTCACGGCTGTCATCACAAGGCCTGCAAATAAAGGTGAAGCTCTTGGGAAAAGAAAACTTGCAGGCGCAAGGAGGGAAAGCATGCTGTCCAATCGGGAACGGGAACTGCCTTTAAACGCGGCGCGGCTGCTGCCGGGAACGGCCCTGGAAGGGCGAACGCTGCTGCTGCCCGCGGCCGGCGGCGGGATCAAGCTGCCGGAGATCATGGGCGGCGGGCCGCGCTGGCTGAACGTGACGCTGACGGTGCAGGCCGACCACGCCATGGCTTTTGAACTGAAATGCTACGGCCAGGAGGACGCGCCCCGGGTGATCGTGCGCTTCGGCATGATGCCGGGGCTGACCGCCTGCGCCGCCCTGGACCTGAACTGGCTGGACGGACACATTCTGTTTCCCGGCCATCGGGCGGGCATCCAGAAGGTGGTGTGCCACGGTTCCCGCATCCGGCGGGAGGAAATTCGCCGGACCGAGCTGGTGAGCATGCCGTGCTTTGAACCGGCAGCGGTGCGGGTGGACAAGCTGACCCTTTCCGACGCGCCAGGGCCAGCGTTCGTGCCCGAGGGGCCTCCGCTCATCGACGAATTCGGCCAGTATACCAAACGGGACTGGCCGGGCAAGGTGAAAAGCGAAGAAACGCTGGTTGCCGACCTGCGCCGGGCGGCGGGGGAACGGGGCGGCTACCCCTTCCCGGACTGGACGGAATGGGGCGGCTGCGCCCGGAAACAGCTAACAGAAGGAACCGGGTATTTTTCCCGCGTCAGGCATGAGGGCCGCTGGTACTTGACCGACCCCTCCGGCTGCGCTTTTTTCAGCATGGGGCCGGACTGCGTGACCGCCCGGTGCGACGCCCGCATCGACGGCTTGGAACCGCTGCTTTCACCCCTGCCGCCCCGAGAGGGGGAGACCGCCGTCCTGTATCAGCCCCTGAACCGGGCCTTTGGCGAAACGGAGCGCGGCCCCGGCCTGATGTTTTCCTATGAACGGTACAACCTCATGCGGGCCTTCGGCGCGGCTTGGGACGAAGCCTGGCAGGGCATGGCGGTGAAGCAATTGCAGGCCAGGGGCATGAACACCCTGGGCAACTGGAGCGACCCGCGCCTGTTCGGCCGCATGCCCTATGTGACCAGCATGCCCGCCTTCCCCGCCACCGATCACCTGATTTTCCGGGACTTTCCGGACGTGTTATCCGACGAATACCGGCAAAACGCCGCCGCCTGCGCCGAAGCGCTGAAAGAGAGACGGAATGACCCGTGGATGATCGGCTATTTCCTGCGCAACGAACCCTCCTGGGCCTTTGTGGACGGCTTGATCATCGCCGACGAGGTGCTGCGCGACCCCGCGCCCACGGCCTGCAAGGCGGGGCTGATCGCTTTCCTGAAAGAAAAATACGGCACGCCGGAGGCTTTGTCGAGGGCCTGGCAGCGTGAATTTGCCGCCTTTGAGGATTTGAACGTGCCGCTATCGGATGCGTCCGGGCTGTCTGAAAACGCGCGGGCCGATCTGCGGGAATATTCCGCCTTCCTCACCGAGCAGTACGTGCGCATTCCGGCGGACGCCTGCCGGGCCGTCGATCCCAACCACATGATTTTGGGCATGCGCTGGGCCTGGATCTCCGACCCGCTGCTGGTCAGCGGCTGGCAATGCTTCGATGTGTTTTCCATTAACTGCTACGCCGTGGACCCCACCGCCGCCCTGGAAAACGTGCGCACGTTAGGCGTGGATTTGCCCGTGATGATCGGGGAATTCCACTTCGGCGCGCTGGACGCCGGGCTGCCCGCCACGGGCCTGGAGGCGGTGGCGAACCAGGCGGAACGGGGCAAAGCCTACCGCTATTACTGCGAACGCGCCGCCGCCCATCCCAACGGCGTGGGCTGCCATTGGTTCCAGTACTGCGACCAGTTCGCCCTGGGCCGCTTCGACGGAGAAAACTACAATATCGGCCTGTTCGACATTACCCTGCGCCCTTATCCGGACATGGCCCGTGCCGTGCGGGAAGCGGCGGAAGCCGTGTACGGCGTCATGGACGGAAGCAGGAAACCCTTCGATGAAAAGCCCGTAACCCTGCCAATGATCGCGTACTGACGAAAAAAACAAAGGAGGCAACACAATGTACATCATGGACGACGGCATTCGCCTGAGCGCGAAGCTGGAGATGCCCGAAAAGCAAAGGTCAAAGATGCCGGTGGTGGTGATCATTCACGGCTTTACCGGACATAAGGACGAACCGCACCTGCTGGCCGTGAACAAGGCGCTGCTGGAGGCGGGCTGCGTCACCCTGCGGGCGGACATGTACGGCCACGGGGAGAGCGGCGGCGCGTTCCGCGATCACAACCTGTTCAAATGGATGAACAACGCCATGACGCTGGTGGATTACGCCAAGGCGCTGCCCTCCGCCGGGGATATTTACCTGCTGGGCCATTCCCAGGGCGGGCTGACCGCCATCCTGACGGCGGCCATGGAACGGGACGTGATCAAGGGACTCATGGCCCTGTCTCCCGCCAACATGATCCCGGAGATCGCGCGGCAGGGCAGCCTGCTGGGCTATCCATACGATCCCGAGCATCTTCCGGCGGAAATCCCCGCCTGGAACGGCAAAACTCTGGGCGCTAACTACATCCGCGTGGCCCAGACCATTCACGTGGAGGAGGCCATCGACCGCTACAAGGGTCCCGTGCTGCTGGTGCATGGGGACAATGACGGGGCCGTGCCGGTGCAGTGTTCCATCGACGCCGCCGCCCGCTACGCCAACGCCCAGCTGTGCATCATCAAAGGGGACGATCACTGCTACGGCGTTCATCTGGATCAGGTGACCGCCGCTGTGCAGAAGTGGATCAAAGCCCGGATCGCGGAGGATAAAAACAATGGCTGACATCGAGCATTACGACGTAAATGAGGAATGGGCCCACGCGGGCATCGTGAAGGCGGGGGATTTTTATTATTTATCCTACTGCGTGGGCAATATCGGCGGCACCATCGAGCAGCAGATCAACGGGGCCTTTGACCACATGGAACAGCGGCTGGCGCTGGTGGGCCTGACCCTGGAAAACGTGGTGCAGATGGACTGCCTGTTCCGGGATGTGTGGAACATTCCCGTTATGGAAAAGGTGATCAAGGAGCGCTTCCACGGCCATTACCCCGCCCGCAAATCCATCCAGACCAATTTCGCCCACGTGGGCGGCGAAAACGGCCTGCTGTTCCAGGCCGACGCGGTGGCGTATGGGGGAGGAAAAACGGAATGACCGGGCACCGTGAGCTGAGATGCGAAATACATCCCTTCGGCACCCTCGCGCCGCTCCGGTTCGTGGTGGTCTGTTCGTTTTATCAAAACAAATATCTGTTGAGCTACCACAGCGGGCATCAGTCCTGGGAGACCCAGGGCGGGCACATCGAAGAAAATGAAACGCCGGAGCAGGCGGCCCGGCGTGAGCTGTATGAAGAAAGCGGCGTGCGTGACGCTAAGCTGATTCCCGTATGCGATTATTTTGCCTATGATTCGGAAGGCTCCTCCAACGGTCGGGTGTACGCCGCCGTGATCCATGCGATGGGGGAGCTGCCGCCCAGCGAAATGAGCAGGATCGAAGCGTTCGACGCTCTGCCGAAGAATCTGACGTATCCGTTTGTCACGCCTGTGCTGTTTGAGGAAGCGAAAAGAACACTTTAAATCAGGTAGGAAGTAGGAGGTAGGAGGTAGGAGGTTTTATCTTGTTCATCAAGATGCATGCTCCCGTCCTTTTTGTGGACTATATATACTTCCTACCTCCTACCTCCTACTTCCTACCTTAATGACTTAAAGTGTCCTTTAGAATACGAACCGAATCACCCCTGATGCAGCGGCAGTTCCACGATAAACGTAGCGCCCTTGCCTTCCTCGCTTTCCACGCTGATAGCGCCGCCGTGGAGCAGCACCAGCTGATGCACAATGCTCAGGCCCAGGCCCGTGCCGCCCTTTTCGCGGCTGCGGGCCTTGTCTACGCGGTAAAAGCGGTCGAAGATGTGGGGCAGGTGTTCTTTGGGGATGCCGGGGCCGTTGTCGGACACGGTGAAGCGGGCGTCCCGGCCCTGGCGCTGGAGGGCCACCCGGACCACGCCGCCGTTCTGGGTGTATTTGACGGCGTTTTCCATCAGGTTATAGATGACCTGGTTCAGCTTGGATTTGTCGGCGTAAATATCGCAGGGATCGGACAGGGTGAGCAGGATCTTCTGGCCCTTCTGCTCGGCGATGGGCTGGAGGCGGTGGGCGTTCTCTTTGATGAGCTGGGCGATGGACAGGTTCTCCCGGGTCAGCTTCACGTTCTGGGAATCCATCTGCACCAGGGTCAGCAGGTCGGACACGATGGCGGACAGCCGGTCGATTTCGTTGTTGATGTCCGTCATGAATTCGGTGCGCAGGTCCTTGTCCATATCCGGCTGATAGATCAGGGATTCGATCATGATCTTCATGGTGGCCAGGGGGGTTTTCAGCTCGTGGCTGGCGTTGGATACGAACTGATTGCGGCTCTGATCCAGGGTCTCCAGCTTTTCGCTCATGGAATTGAAGGCCCGGGCCAGCTGCTTCATTTCGCCGGAACCGCGAATTTTCACCCGGCTGGAAAAGTCGCCCTTGCTCATGCGCTGGATGCCTCGGTTCAGCCCGGCGATGGGCCGGGTGATCACCCGTGAAAAGATCCAGGAACACAGCAGGGCCGCCGCGGCGATAAGCACGAAAATCAGGATCATCTGATCCTGGAGCTGGTACAGGTTCTGCATGATCTCCTGCACCGGACTCACCAGCAGCAGCACGCCGATGATGTCCGAAGCGTACACCACCCCGGCGGTGCAGTAACCCACCCAGGAGCCGGTGGTGCGGCGGGCGAAGAGCAGGTGGCCGGTGTCCAGGGCTTCGCCCTTGTCCAGCTCGTGTACGCCGTAATCGGCGCTCTGGCCCCGTACCAAAATGGTGGCGATTTCCGGGTATTCCAGGCGCGCGCCCTGCATTTCCCCGTAGCTGTCCAGCTGCACCTTGCCGTTTTGATCCAACAGCAAAACGCGCCCCCCCATTTCCCCGCCGGCGGCGAGCAATTGGGATTGGAGCGCGGGGGCGTCGCTGCGGGCCAGCAGCGGGGCGATGCGGACGGCCAGGGTTTCCAGGCTGGCCCGGTCCGACCGGATGCGCTGCTGAAACAGCGAATCGCTCACCATGCTGCCGATGTAGCTGGCCATGACGTAAAAGCTCAGGCCCACGATCAGCAGGAAGGCGAGCAAGATCTGCCAGCGGATGCTGGCGAAGGGATTTTTAATCCTTGTCGGTGAAATAGTAGCCCACTCCCCACTTGGTGAAGATGAACTCCGGCTGGGCGGTGTTGCGCTCGATCTTTTCGCGCAGGCGGCGGATATGTACGTCCACCGTGCGGGCGTCGCCCATATAATCGTACTTCCACACCGTTTCCAGCATGGTTTCCCGGCTGAACACCTTGCCGCGGTTGGTGATAAACAATTGCAGCAGGTCAAATTCCTTGGCGGTCAGGCGGATTTCCTTGCCGCCCAGGGTCACGGAGCGATTGACGATGTTCACTTCCATATCGTGGACGCGGATGATCTTCTTTTCCTCGTTGACGGCGGGCTGGGCGGCGCGGCGCAGCACGGTTTTGATGCGCGCCTTGACCTCCAGAATATTGAAGGGCTTGGTCATATAATCGTCGGCCCCGTATTCCAGACCCAAAATTTTATCCATATCCTCGCCCTTGGCGGTGAGCATCAAAATGGGCACGTTGCTGCTTTCCCGGATGCGCTGGCACACCTGAATGCCGTCCAGCTTGGGCAGCATCACGTCCAGCAGCACCAGATCCACGGGCTGATCAAAAAACACCTGCAGGGCTTCTTCGCCATCCGCCGCGGTGAGAATTTCATATCCTTCCTGCTCCAGGGTAAAACGCAGGCCCTTGAGAATCAGCGGTTCGTCGTCCACCAAAAGAATGCGCTTGGCCATATCTTTCATCCTTCCCGGCACATTGCAGGCAAAAAAAGCTTTCTGCCTGTATACGCTTATTTTACACGAAAATGACGTTAAAAATCAAGCCTTTCGCAATAAATTCTACACAAATTTGACGAAAAAATACGATTTTTCGGAAATTACCGTAACAAAAAGGCCCCGGAGAGAACTCCGGAGCCTCGATTGCGTTGGAAATATCAGAAGCTGACCAGGGAGGGAGCCACCTGGACGTCCGCTTCGTCGATCCACTGGGCGAGGGCTTCGTCCGCCGCCTGCTGGCGCTTTTCGGCCAGCATTTCGGCCCACAGGGCCACCTTGTTGTCCCGCAGGGAATTCCAGTCGTTGGCAAGGTCCTGGGCGAAGTACAGGATGTGGTAGCCGTCGTCGGCCAGGATGAGCTTGGTCACGGAGCCTTCCCGCGGCAGGTTCAGGGCCCGAACCACAAATTCGCGGAAGGGCGTCTTTCTTCCGTCGCCCACCACATAGCCGCCTTCCGGCATTTCCGCATCCTGGCTGTATTCGGAGACCAGGGCGTCAAAGCTCTCGCCCGCCTTCAGCCGGGCGTAGATATCGGCGACGGTCTCCTGCGCCTGCTGCATGGTCTGCTCGGACTGGGCCGCCGTGGCGTCCCACTGGGCCTGCAGGGCGGCCAGCTTTTCCTTCATTGTGTCCCGCTTCTGCCGCAGCTGGTTCAGTTCGTCGAGGGTGCCGCCCTGGAAGATGGCGTATTCCAGCTCGCTCACGCGCTTGGTGGCATCCGTCAGATCGGATTTCAGCTGTTCATAGGTTTTGGCGTCCGAGGGCAGGAAGATCTGCTTGATGCGGCGGAAGGCGGTGGGATAGTGATAATAGCCTTCGCCCGATTCGATCAGCTGACAGAACGCGTCGGGATCGCTTTCATACAGGGCCTGGGTGGCGGTTTTCCTGTCGCGCAGCTCTTTAAGGAATTCTTCGTCGGTCACGGTCACGTCCTGGGCGGCCCAATCCCGCAGCTTTTCCTGGGTCTGGGCGACCAGCAGGGAGGGCAGCAGCTCTTCGGCGGAATAACCGGTGACGGCCTGCATTTCAATGGCCTGATCCAGCATGTCCTGCCGTTCCGCGTCGGTCATCACGTCCAGCCCCAGGGACTGGGCCTTCTGCCACAGCGCCAGGTTTTCGGCCATTTGGGTGATGACCTGCCGGGCGGCCACGGTGCGGTCCAGGGACAGGGAGGGCTGGCCTTCCCATTCGGGATGCTGCTCCAGCAGGTGCTTGCGCAGCAGCAGGGAGGTTTCCACGGCGCGCTCCACCTTGGCGCGGGACACGGCTTCGCCGTTCACGGAGAGGACGGTTTCGGAAGTATCTTCTTCCTGGGCCGCTTCGGGCAGCATGCCCTGGCGGCGAACGGAAGTGTCAGCCAGCGTTTCCAGGCCCAAATACTGGTTCAGCAGGGTGCTGAGCTGATCGCCTTCGCCGGCCTCAGTGTCCACCAGCTGGAAGGAGCTTGGGGTCTGCACGGAAACGGCCAGGTTTTCCAGCTGGCCCAGCAGCATGGAATTGCGATCCTCTTCGTCGGCCAGGGCGTCCTGGGTTTCCGCCAGGGTAGCGCTGGTGGTGGCTAAGATATCCTGGGTCTGTGCCAAAGTATCCTGGGTTTGCGCCAGAGTAGCGCTGGTGGTGGCCAGGGTGTCCTGGGTCTGAGCCAAGGTAGCGCTGGTACTGGCTAAGGTATCCTGAGTTTCGGCCAGGGTGGCGCTGGTGGTGGCCAGATTTTCCTGGGTCTGCGCCAGGGTGGCGTTGGTGCTGGTCAGCTCAGCGGTCAGGGCTTCGTTTTCCTGCTGCTTCGCGGTCAGGGAATCTTCGGTGGCCTGGAGGGTGGTTTCCAGTTCGCCGATCCGGCCGTTCAGCCGGGTCTGTTCCTCCTGGGCGGCCGCCTTGGTGGCGTTCAGCTCCTGGTTCAGGGAAATGACCCGGTTTTCCATGATCTTGGTATTGTTCCGGGACTGGGCCAGATCGCCCCGCAGGGCTTCGGCGTCCGCCTGCAAAGCGGCGATTTCCTGCCGCAGGCTGTCATTTTCCTGGCCGGAGGCTTCAAGCTCGGCCTGCAAGCCGCTGATCTGGCCGTTCAGAGTCTCCTGCGTCTGCTGAGCCTCCGCCTTGGTGGTGTTCAGCTGCTGCGTCAGGGCGATCACGCGGTTTTCCATCACGGTGGTGGCGTTTTTGGAATTGGTCAGGGCCTTTTCCAGGGAAGCGACGCTGGCTTCCAGGGCGGCGATCCGTTCCGCCATGGCTTCGCTTTCCTGGTGGGCGGCGTCCAGGCTGTCCTTCAGGGCCAGGGCTTCGGCCTGATAGACGTTGGTCTGGGTCTGCTGCTCGGCCAGAGCGGCGCGCAGCTCGGACAGCTGCTGGTTCAGGCTGTCCCGTTCCGTCTGAGCGTCCGCCTTGGCGCTGTTCAGCTGCTTGGTGAGCAGGATCACCCGCGATTCCATGACGCGGGTATTGTTTTTGGAATTTTCCAGCGCGGCGCTGACGGTGGCCAGATCCGCTTCCAAAGCGGCGGTCTGCGTATCCAGCGCTGTCTTATCCAGCCCGGCCTGGGCCAGAAGCTCCGTCAGGGCGGCGGCCTGGGCTTCGTAGCCCTCGGTCTGGGTCTGCTGCTCGGCCAGGAGAGCCTTCAGCTGATCCACCAGCGCGGTCTGGCTGGCGTCCTCCGCGGGGACGTTCGCTTCGGCGCTCTCCAGCTTGCCGGTGAGCTCCTCCACCAGGTTTTCCATCATCTGGGCTTTGGCGCTGGTCTGCTCCAGCGCGCTGTTCACGGAATCCACTTCCGCCTGGAGCGCCGCGATCTGGGCCTCCAGGGCTTCCCGGTCGGGACCGGCGGTCTGGCTTTCCAGGGCGGCCTGCAGCTCCGCCACCTGGGCGGTCAGGCTGTCCTTTTCCTGCTGGGCGTCCGCTTTCAGGCTCTTGGCCTGCTGGGTGAGGACGATCACCCGCTGTTCCATGACGCGGGTATTGTTTTTCGCCTGCTCCAGGGCGGCGGCGGCGGCCTCCGCGCTGCTCTGCAGGGCGGCGATCTGCTGATCCAGGGCCGCTTTTTCCGCCACGGCCTGATCCAGGCTCGCTTTCAGGGCGGCGGCTTCGGCCTGATAGGCTTCCGTCCGGGTCTGCTGCTCCGCCTGGGCGGCGGTCAGCTCCGCGATCTGGGCGGTCAGGCTGTCCTTTTCCTGCTGGGCGTCCGCTTTCAGGCTGTTGGCCTGCTCGGTGAGGGCGGCGATTTGCTGCTCCAGCGCCTGCTTTTCGCTTCCGGCGTTTTCCAGGGCGGTGTTCACGGCGGCGATGTCCGCTTCCAGCGCGGCGATGCGCTGGGCCAGCGCGTCCTTTTCACCCACGGCGGCGGTCAGGCTTTGCGTCAGGCTGTCGGCGCGGGTCTGATAATCGGCGTTCTGGGCCTGCTGCGCGTCCAGCGCGGTTTGCAGCTCCGCAAGCTGGGCGGTCAGGGCGTCCTTTTCCTGGTTCGCCGCGTTCAGCGCCGTCTGCATTTCGTCGATGCGGCCCTGCAGCGCGGTGTTGTCCGCCTGCATCTGATCCATTTTCGCGGCGTCGCCGGCCTTTTCATCCAGCGTGGCGTTCAGCGCCTGGATGGTGCCCTGTGCGCCGGCCAGCTCGGTGTTCAGCTTTTCGGCTTCGTCCTTCCAGGCCGTTTTTTCCTGGGTGCTGGCCTCCAGGGCGGATTTGGCGTCGCGCAGCTCTTCCTGCAGCTTCGCCCGCTCCTGGTCGCTGAGCGTCAGCGCCTCGTTCAGGGCCTGGTGTTCCTTTTGCAGCGCGTCGATCTGCTGCTGCATTTCTTCCGCTGTCAGCATATCCCCTTCGGGGGAGGAACGCGTGTCCGGCGCGGAACGGTCCGCCTGCAGGCGGGTGCCGATCAGTACGCCGCAGGCTACCAGCGCGATGCATACCACTGCCAGGATCACGATCATCCATTTTTTCTTCATCAGTTACGTTCCCCCTTTTCCGTTCTTCCGTTATCTCCGGAACAGGATAAAAAGCCGCTTTTTTTATTTTCCAGCGGCTGATTTCCCTAACGCTGTTATACCGTTGCCATTATACAAAAAATTGCGATCAATTACAACCGTTTCCAGCATATTTTTCCAAGAAAAATGCATGAAACGCGCGGGATCACAGCACGAAATCCAGCGCCCGCAGCGCGTCCATCCAGTCGTCCGCTTCAAAGACGACGGCGGCGGGGCCGGTTTGACGCACGCCGGGATAAGCGGCGGCGGATTTGGCCCGAAAATGGTCCTTATAGGAGATTTCCACCGTGAAATGGGCGGGCAGGGGGAACATGCAGTCCGCGGCGGGCTTTTGCATGGCCCGGCAGGCCGCTTCCCGGATCAGGCGCACCGCCTTGTCGGGATGGATGGAAATGGAACCCCGGCCCCGGCCCTCGCTGACGGCCACCGTTTCAATGTTGGGATTGATTGCCTTCATCCAGTCGCACAGGCCCTTGTCCCCGGTCACCAGCCGCACGGGCACGCCCAAGTAAGCCGCCGTCAGGCTGTTGATCATCAGCTCCGGCGCGATCATGCCGTTGATTTTTACATAATTGTTCTTCGTGTTCATGGTGTGGGACAGGGGATTGGTGTCCATGCCCGCGCCGGAATGGTAGCCGGTGAACATCACGCCGTCGTAGCCCTTTTCCAGCCCGGCCATCATGCTCATGATGTCGCTGCCCCAGCCCCGGAAAATGCGAATTTCCTCCGGCAGCAGGGAGGGGATCAGGTTGCAGGCGCTGTCGTGGGCGTCCTTGACCAGAATTTCATCGCAGCCCGCGTCCAGCGCGCCCTGGCAGGCGGCGGCTTCCCGGGTCATCTGCTGCTGGAAATAGGCGTAGCGGGAATGGCCGTTGGTGGTTTCGTCCCAGAGGGTGATGCCGGTGGTGCCTTCGATATCGGCGGAAAGAAAAACTTTCATGGCGTGACCTCCATCCTTTTCTTGCTGTTTATTGGACACTTTAAAGCAAAAGTTAAAAGTGGAAAGTGAAAAGTGAAGATTTAAATAGTCTGCGATCCTTGATGCCCGGCAAAGTGCCGACAATACAAATTTCCACTTTCCACTTTTCACTTTCCACTTTATTCAGTCGCCTTGTAGTATTCGTCGAACACGGCCTTGTGCAGGGCGGTGAACAAATCTTCCCGCTTCATGCCGGCGCTTTGCCCGTTCACCCGGCAGGCCCGGATGCAGGGGGCGGTGGAGCTGGAGGTGATGATTTCGTCGGCGTTCATTAAATCCTCCAGAGTGAAGGGCGTTTCGTTCACCGGAATCCCTAAGCGCTGGCAGGCGGCGATCAGGTGCGCCCGTGCGATGCCCGCTAAAATCAGATTGTCCGTGGGCGCGGTGCGGAAAACGCCGTCCTTGATGATGTGTACGTTGCTGTGGGAGCATTCCGTCACTCGTCCGCCGGGGCGGTACAGCACGCATTCATAGCAGCCCGCCCGCTTGGCCTTTTCAGCGGCCATGACGGAGGGAATCAGGTTCAGGGTCTTGATGTCGCAGTGCAGGAACCGGATGTCCTCGTCGGTGATCAGGCCCACCGGCTCCGCGCCGGGATTGATTTCCTTGGGCCGCAGGGTCACCCACAGGTTGGCCGGGCCTTCCGGGAAGGCGTGGCCCCGGGGGCCGCTGCCCCGGGTCACCTGCCAGTAGGCCATCAGATTGCCGGTATCCATTTTTTTCGCCAAATCCTGTAAAAGGGCTTTCAGCGCTTCCTTGTCCATGGGCACGGTGATTTCCAGCTTGGCCGCGCTGCGGAACAGCCGGTCGATGTGTTCGTCCAAAGCGAAATAATGAAATTTGCGCACCATGGCCGCCTCGTACACCCCATCCCCGAACCAGCTGGCCCGGTCATTCATGGGCACGGTCATTTCGTTCAGCTCGCCGATTGCGCCGTTATAGTAACCCAGTTCTTTCATGGAATCCTCCTTCTATACGAAAAGTGAAAAGTGGAAAGTGAGAAAGTGAAAAGTGGAATTTTATATAGTTCGCGATAATAGCGGTCAGACATCGTGCAGACCATTCAAATTTTCACTTTTCACTTTTCACTTTCCTCTTTTTCCGTCAAGTATTCCCTCAGAGACGGGATTCTGCTTCCGTCCCTTGCCGTGTCCGGCGCCGCGTGCCACATGGACTGCAAAATGGCTTCCTCGGCGCATTCTCCCGCCGCGCGGAAGGGGATATTCATTTGCGCCTCCCGCAGCACCGTCTGGGCAAGGAAGCTGCCGCCCCGGGCTTCCGGCTGAGCGGTGGTAAAGCCCACGGCGATTTCCCCGCTGCCATGGCCGATATAGGATCCTAACCGCGCCATGCCCACCGACGTGCGCCGCAGCACGCGCTTTAATTGTCGGGAAGAAAGGGGCAAATCGGTGGCCACGATGAGGATGATGCTGCCCTGATCCGATTCCGCCAGCCCTTCCGGCAGGCACGCCGCCCGGAAATCCGCCGACGCGCCGTAATTGCTCTGCACCAGCACGCCCAAGGTGAAGGTCTGCCCGTCGATCTCCATGAGCCGGGAGGAGGAGCCGACGCCGCCCTTCATGCCATAGCAGGTGGTGCCCCGGCCCGCGCCCACCGCGCCCTGGGCAAAATCTTCCGACGCGGAGGCAATGGCCGCCCGCACCTCTTTTTCTCCCACGGGCCGCCGGGCGATGTCGCTGACGCGGCTGTCGTTGCATTCGCACACCACGGGGTTCACGGAGGTGAGCGAAACTCCGTCCCTGGCGCATAACTCGACCATATAGGAAACCAGCGCGTCGTGTACCTTGCCCACGTTCAGGGTGTTGGTGAGCGCGATGGGCGTTTCCAGGGTGCCCAATTCGTCCACCTGCACCAGGCCTAAGGTCTTTCCGTAGCCGTTGAATACCTGGGAGGCCGCCGTCAGCTTATGCAAAAAAGGATTGGCAGGGGGCGGCAGCACCACCGTCACCCCGGTGTGGCAGGCTTCGTCGTCCACCGTGCAGTGGCCCACCCGCACCCCCGGCACGTCCGTGATCAGATTCCTTTTTCCGTGGGGCATGGTGCCTACGCGCATGTTCATGCCATTGCCTCCAATCCGCTTTGCAGAAAGTGAAAAGTGGAAAGTGAAAAGTGGAATTTTATATTGTACGCCATAACTGCCGCCGGGCAAATTGTTGACCATTCAAATCTTCACTTTTCACTTTTCAATTTCCACTTTGATAGTATCCGTTGAGTATTTCGCGGCGGGGGGACGCTTTCCTGCCGGAAGGGCTGTTTTTTCGCTGCATACCGCCGGACGGGCGCGCATACCATGCAAATGAAAAAAGCCGCCTGGAAAACGCGGCTTTTTCAGGAAGCTGTCAGACCTCTTTTTTCAGCTGCTCTAAGCAGCTCCGGCAGATCAGCTTGTCCTTATAATGAATGACGTCCCGGGCGTCGTTGCAGAAGATGCAGGCGGGATGGTACTTTTTCAGAATGATCTTTTCGTCCTCCACAAAGATTTCCAGCGTATCCCGAAGCCCGATATCCAATGTTCTGCGCAGCTCGATGGGGATCACGATGCGCCCCAAATCATCGAGTTTTCTTACAACACCGGTCGATTTCATTTCGTTCCCCTCCTCAAAAATTTTGTGTATTTCGCCTGTGGTAAATTTTATTGTACAGAGTGTCCTTTTCCTTGTCAAGCGAAAAACAGCTTATTTTTTCCTGATTTGACAATAAACGACAAATGTCGCCGATTTGACCATTTTTTTAGGCCGAAAAAGGGGATGATGGAATGCTGCAAGCGCTGTTTGGGGGCATGATGGGCCTGTCGCTGCTGTACGGCCTGATCGTGGGCCGGGGGGAACAGGTGGCCTCGGCCATGTTAGAGGGCGCGGAGGAAGCGGTGCAGGCCGCCTTTGCCATGGCGGGGGCCTTTGCCTTTTTCTGCGGCATGACCGCCATCCTGCGCCGGGCCGGAGCGATTCAGGCCCTGGGCAAGCGGCTGTCGCCCCTGCTTTCCCGCCTGCTGGGGCCGGATCTGCCCCCGGACGCCCTGGAACCGGTGCTGCTGAACCTGAGCGCCAACCTGCTGGGCCTGGGCAACGCGGCCACGCCCATGGGCGTTGAAGCGGCCCGGCGCATGGGCGGCAGCGGCGACAGGGCCAGCAACGCCCTGTGCCTGTTTCTGGTGATCAATTCGTCTTCGGTGCAGCTGCTGCCCACCACAGTGATCGCCCTGCGGGCGGCGGAGGGGTCGATAAGCCCCGCCGCTATTACCCTGCCCGCCCTGGCTGCCACCACGATTTCCACCGTCATCGGCATCGCGGCCTGCAAGCTGGCGGAGGCGCGGCCATGGGGCTGATTTTGCCGCTGTTCCTGCTGTTGTGCTTGGGCGCGGGGGTTCTGCGCAGGCTACCGGTGTACGACGTGTTTTTGGAGGGGGCCAAGGAAGGACTGAAAACCGCGGGACGCATCTTGCCCGCCCTGGTGGCCATGTTGTGTGCCATTCGCGCCTTTTCTGCCTGCGGCCTGCTGGACTCCCTGTGCGGGCTGCTGGCCCCCGCCGCCGCCCTGGCGCGCCTGCCCCGGGAAACGCTGCCCCTCATGCTGCTGCGTCCCATCAGCGGCTCCGCCTCCCTGGCCATGCTGAAAAGTATCCTGCACACCTGCGGGCCGGACAGCCGCGCCGGTCTGGTGGCCAGCGTCATGATGGGCAGCAGCGAAACCGTATTCTACACCTGCGGGGTTTACCTTGCCGCCGCGGGCGTAAAAAAATCCCGCCACACCGTCCCCTGCGCCCTGCTGGCCTGGCTGGCAGGCAGCATCGCGGCGGGATGGCTGGTGGCGGGGTAAAAGGGTATTTCATGACGAGATTTGAAGAACACTTTAACTCAAAAGTGAAAAGTGGAACGTGAAAAGTGAAATTTTATTTGGTCTACAATTATAGTCGCCAAGCAAAGCGTTGACTATTCAAATTTTCACTCTCCACTTTTCACTTTCCACTTTTTTCTTGCTTAAAGTGTTCTTTTCGCGCCTTCCATCCTCATTGTGCCAGTTCGTCGAAGCTCTCGGCGGTGGTGATGGGCTGCACGGTGGTGCAGAAGGGGGCGAAAGCGTCGGCGATGGCGTCATAGTCGAAGCCGATCAGGGCGCAGGTTTCGGTGTTCACGGTGGCGGTGCCGTTATCGAAGGTCTTCACGGGCAGCGCGGCGATATCGGCCTTATCCAGCAGGATAGCGGCGATCATGTTGGCGGTTTCCTTGCCTAAGTTGGCGTAGTCCACGCCGTAGCCGAGGAATGCGCCGTTGAGGGCGAAGGAGTCCGCGCCGGTGTAGTGGGGGATGCCCGCCTCGGCCAGGGCTTCGTAGATGGCAAGCTCGGCGGCCATGATGGTGTTGTCGGTGGGGGTGAACACAGCGTCCATTTCATCGGCGATGATGGCGTTGGCGGCTAAGATCACTTCGGAGATGTTGGCGCCGGAATATTCCTTGAAGGAAACGCCCTTGGCGGTCAGGATTTCCTTGGCGGCGGCGATGGGGGCGGTGGAGGCGTCCTCGCTGGGGTTATACAGCAGGGCGATTTTGCTGGCGTCGGGATCGGCGGCGAAGATCAGGTTGAATACGGCGTTGGTGTCTAAATAGTCGGAGGTGCCGGTGATGTTGGCGCCGGGGGCTTCCAGGCTGTTCACCAGGCCCGCGCCCACGGGGTCGGACACGGCGGCAAAGACCACGGGAATCTGGTTATCCTCGGTCATGCCCTGCATGGTCATGGCAATGGGAGTGGCTACGCCCACCATCAGGTCCACGCCGTCGGCAATGAAATCAGCGATGATCTGCTGCATCACGCTGCCGTCTAAGTTGCAGTTGTCTTCCTGAATCTCAAAGGTCACGCCCTTTTCGGCCTCGATGGCGGCCAGCTGGGATCGGATGTTGGCGATGATCTGGTTCAGGGAAGCGTCGTCCACGAAGTTGCAGATGCCGACTTTGAAGGTGGTTTTTTCCTCCGCCAGGGACGCGGAGCAGAGGCACAGGGTCATGATCAGGGCGAGGGCCAGAGCCAAACACTTTTTCATTGCAGATACCTTCCTTTCAAATCCGTTCGTTTTTGTTGGGGATGAAAAAACGCCTCAACGCGCAGTCGCTCTGCACGCTGAGGCGGAATTTCCGCGGTGCCACTCAGCTTCGCTTCCGCTGGGGAAGCAATCTCTGTCGCGTAACCATGATACGCGCCTTCCGGTAACGTGGACGGAACACGTAGCTGCATACTCGCTGTCTTTCGGAGCGCCCTCAGGAGTCCATTCATCCATCTGCCGCGCACCGCCGTCCCACTATCGGCGGTTCCCTTTGCCGTGGCTTGGAAGGACTACTCTTCTCCCTCGCAGGTTTGATGGGAGTATCATACCTTCTTTTCTCCCTTGCTGTCAATACTAAAACTGTACTTGGAATGTTTTTCTTGGCGGAGGAAGAATAAGAGAGTGGAGCGTTGGGAGTTGAGATTTATTTTGCTTATACATTTGGAATCCTCAATGAATAACTTTATTTTATCTCAACTCTCAACTCCTTGCTCTGTACGCTGTTCTCTGTTTTCCCCCTTGACGCGGCCCGAAATTTGCGGTATCTTGTACAAAAAGGGCAAAGGGGGCACCCTGCGATGTTGT
Organism: Clostridia bacterium; assembly: GCA_017443295.1. Classification (GTDB taxonomy): domain Bacteria; phylum Bacillota; class Clostridia; order Christensenellales; family Aristaeellaceae; genus RUG563. The sequence goes on along the minus strand of JAFSNT010000038.1, from coordinate 10,489 downwards.
TTATCGGGATCTGCGGCGCCAGCGGCTCGGGCAAAACCACCCTGGCGGACGAGCTGGTGCGGGATATGGGCGTGGACAGCGTGCTGATCAATCAGGACGCCTATTACATCGACCATCCCGATCTGACCTTTGAAGAACGCGTTCACCTGAATTACGACGAGCCGGGCATCTTCGACCACGATTTACTGTACAGCGACATTTGCAGCCTGCTGGCGGGAAAGGCTATCACCCGCAAGGCTTACGATTTCACCCAGCACCGCCGCTGCGATACCGACGAGATCATCCATCCCGCCACGGTGGTGATTGTGGAGGGCATTCACGCGTTCTATGATCCCCGGCTGCGGGAAAAAATGTTCCTGAAGCTGTACATCAACGTGGAGCCGGACATCTGCCTGCTGCGCCGCATCAGCCGGGACATCAAGGAGCGGGGCCGCCAGATCGACAATATCGGCGAACAGTACTTGGCAACCGTAAAGCCCATGTACGATCAGTACATCCGCAATTATATCCACTACGCCGACGTGGTGGTGATGAAGGGCGGCAAGGACACCCGCATCGTGCCGATTTTGGCGGGCTATCTGCAAAGCGTGCTGACCAAGGGCGGCAAGGTATAAAAGAAAATCCTGAAATACAGGTATATTTCCGCTGTTTCGGGACATCCTGATCCCGGGGCGGGGAGCGCGCCGCGAAGCAGGCACGCTGCTGAAAGCCCTAAGAGAGCCTGCCGGATGCGGCGCGCTCTCTTTTTTGCGCACGCAAAAGGGGGCCGCCGAAGCGGCCCCCCGGAATCAGGAACAAGCCTTATTTCTGGACAGGATTGAAGTCCACGTTTGTCAGGAAATCGATGCACAGCTGAACCTGCGCGTCGGTCAGCGTCTGGCTCGCGGCCTTTGGATTGGGCGTCATGTTGAACTCAACGAAGTAGCCCTTGTAGATCGACAGAATGTCCACGAAATCCACGTCGCTGCCAGTTTCACGGGCAATGAGCAGCTTGGTGCCGTGGCCGGTTTCCCTGTAGGTGATCTCCACCTCGTTCATGTCCTGGAAGGTGCTCTCCAGCAGCGCCAGTTCTTCAGCCGACAGATCGTTCATCCGATCCACATTGCTGTAGCTTTCGTCATAGGCGATGGACAGGTACATCTGGGGCTTGGTCATGTCTTGGGAAAGGACGGAGGCGATGATCTTGTCTCCGCGCACATTCACCACCTGCAGCTCGTAGCCTTCCGGCAGCTTGCAGGTCAGGTCAAATTCGCCGTTGACGTTCAGAGAACCCAGCTTCTGCGCGCTGTTTTCCGTTTTCGTCTCGGCAACGTACTGTTTCGCCGACTTCGCGGTATACTTCTTAAAGATGTAGCCTACCTTGCCGGTCTGCGCGTCGTAAGCCCGATACCAGTTGGTGGTCTCGCCCTGAACGAGCAGCTCCGTGCCGTCCGTGAGCGAACGGATGCGGGCGGTGGTGGAGGAGGGGCCGGAACGGAAATTGACCCAGCCGGAAGCGCGGGCGGGACGGGACACGATGTAGAAGGGTTCCGCCACGTCCTTTTCGCTCTTGAGCTCCTTGTCGAGCTTTTCTTTCGCTTCCTTCTCCTCATCGCTCTTGGAGGGGCCGGGCTTGGAATCAACCAGGTAGCGGGCCATGATGTAGCCGTCGCCCATGCTGCCCCAGACCACTCTGAACCAGCCGTCGTTCCCGGCATAGGACCAGTCCACCAGCACGGAGTCGCCGTATTTCACACTGCCGATGACGTTATCCCCTTTGAAGGGGGCGCTGCGGACGTTCACCGGTCCGCCGTTTTCCGTTTTCACATACATGACGCTGGTTCCCCACGCGGAAGCGGCGGCAGTGGAGATCACAGATGCGGTCAGCAGAGAAGCAAGGAGCATCAGAGCCAAGAATTTCCTCATGTTTTTTTCCTCCTACTGTTATATATTTTAAACGGATTTCCTCCGCTTATTTCGGAATGATTACGGCAGATCCTCATCCACCACAAAGCTGCCGGGGCCCTCGTCCGCGCTTCCGCCATCCAGCCATTGCCCCACCCGCAAAAGGGTGCGTTCGGCCTTGGCGTCCAGTTCGCCGCTGCCGCTGCGGCCCACGCCGTTCATCACCAGCACGACGGCGGTGCGGGTATCCGGATCCACGAACAGATCGGTCAGCATGCCCACCCAGCGTCCCTGATGGCCGTACCAGGTGCGGCCGTCGGAAGCGGTGAAGCGGTATACGCCCAAGCCGTAGGGGCTTTCCCCAGTTACGCTGGACCCCCGCACAGCGCGCTGATCGGCCCGCATTTCCGCCGTTGCCTGGGGCGAGAGCAGCCGCACGCCGTCAGCCGCGCCGCCGCAGGCCAGCATCTCGCCGATTTTCGCCATGCCGGACAGGCTGATGTACAGGCTGCCCACGGAGGCACGGTAATGGCTGTCCGGGTCGCAGGTATCCTCGTAAAACGCCTGGTCTTCCTCCAAATATTTTTCCGCTTTCATATACACCTCGCCGTCCTGGGTGTAGGTGCGGGACAGAGGCGCGGGATCGGGCAGCAGATGGGCGGCGTAGGCGGCGTTGATGCCCAGGGGAGAGAAAATAGCATCGCGCATGTAGGCGTTCAGGCTCTGGCCCGAGGCCCGCTCGATGGCGCTGCCCATGATGCCGCCGTTCAGGTTGGCGTATTCGTAATTTGTGCCCGGCTCATATTTGGAAAAAAAACGGTTCTGATCCGGGGTGATCTTTTCCCACGCGGGGGCGGTGGCGTAAGGCGCGCTGCCCAGCAGGGAGGAGGTGTGGCTCATGGCCTGGCGCAGGGTGACGGGCGTATCGGGAAAGCGGGGATTGCGGATGGGCGTGCCTTCCCCGTAGGTGAGCGGCGCGTCCAGATTCAGCTTGCCCGCCTCCTTGAGCCGCATCACGCCCACGGCGGTGATCATTTTGGTCAGGGAAGCCACCTTGAACACCGTATCGCCGTCCACGGGGCGGCCGTTATACTTGGCGTCCGCGCCGAAATAGTAGGCGTACAGGGTTTCCCCGTCCCGGTTCACGATCACGCCGCCGCCGATGGCTTCCGCATTGGTGAACATGCGCAGAAAATAGGCGTCCGCCGCCGCGGCCGTTTCCTCGTCCAATTCGCCGACGCCCCCGCAGGGGATCGCCAGCAGCGCCAGAATCAGTGCCAGCGAAATCAGCCGTCTTACAGCTTTTCCAGCCGTTCCAAGCATTGATACAGCCTCTCCAAATCGTCTTCGCTTTCGTATTGCAGAATGATTTTCCCGTGCTTGCGGTTGCCCTTGAACATGGTGCGCAGGCCGAAGGTTTCCCGCATGCGGCTTTCCATATCCTGCAATTCCAGGGGCAGGGGCCGAGGGGCGGGCTTGAGCTTGGGCATGGCGGACTCCGGCTGCGCGGCCAGCTTTTCCAGGGCGCGGACGCTTAACCCCTCCAGGATCACCAGCTGCGCCAGGGCCGCCTGGCGTTTTTCGTCCTCAAGCCCTGCCAGCACCCGGGCGTGGCCCGCGCTGATGCGGCCCGCGATCACGTCCTGCCGCACGGTTTCCGGAAGGGAAAGCAGGCGCAGGCTGTTGGCCACGGCGGGACGGGATTTGCCTAACTTTTTCGCCGCCTGCTCCTGGGTATAGCCGCAGGCTTCCATGAACTGCTTCATGGCGGCGGCTTCCTCGATGGGGTTTAAGTCCTCCCGCTGCAGGTTTTCGATGAGCGCGGCTTCCATCTGCTCGGCGGGGGTGAAGGCCCGCACGATGCAGGGCACCGCGTCCAGCCCCGCCATGCGGGCGGCCCGGAAACGCCGCTCTCCCGCTACGATGCGGTAGCGCCCGTTCTTTTCCACCACCAGCAGGGGCTGCAGCACCCCCGCCTGCTTGATGGAATCCGCCAGCGCCTGGAGGGAGGCTTCGTCAAATTCCCGCCGGGGCTGATCGGGATTTCGGTCCAGCTCCGTCACGGCGATCATGCTCACCGTGTTTTCCAGATCGCCGCTTTCAGGCAGCAGGGCGTCCAGGCCCCTTCCCAGGCCGGTCTTTTTCATGATTGATTTCCACTCCATCCTGGATAATATGATTTTGAATGAGAGTTGAGAGTGAAGAGCTGAGAGGTGAGATTTATATAGTCAATCAAATAGGTATCTCCTGTGTTAAACACTATATAATATCTCAACTCTCCGCTCTATCGAATCGAATCCTTGAAATTATTTCAAATTCTTGTTCTTCTTAATGACCTCTTGGGAAAGCGCCATATACGCTTCCGTGCCGGTGCTGCGGGGATCGTACAAGTGAATGGGCAGGCCGTGGCTGGGGGCTTCGCCTAAGCGCACGGTGCGGGGCACGGTGGTTTTGAATACCGAGGATTTGAAGTGCTTCTTCACTTCCGCCACCACCTGCAGGCCCAAATTGGTGCGGCCATCCAGCATGGTCAGCAGCACGCCTTCGATTTCCAGCCCCGGATTCAGCCCCCGCTTCACCCGCTGCACGGTGTTCATCAGGGCGGTGACCCCCTCCAAGGCATAGTATTCGCACTGAATGGGGATCAGGATGCTTTGGGCGGCGGTGAGGGCGTTCACTGTGAGCAGGCCCAGGGAGGGCGGGCAGTCGATGATGATAAAATCGTATTGGGCACGGATGGGCTCCAGCGCCGCCCGCATGCGGTATTCCCGGCGGCTCATGTTGGCCAGTTCCAGCTCGGCTCCGGCCAGACGGATATCCGCAGGGGCCACCCATAAGCGGTTCTGCCGGGTGGACGCCAGGGTGCTGTCCAGGGTGCATTCCCCCAACAGCGCTTCATAAACCGTTTTCTTTCCGGCCTTCACGCCCAAGCCGCTGCTGGCGTTGCCCTGGGGGTCCATATCCACCAGCAGGGTTTTCCTTCCCGCTTCGGCCAGGCAGGCCGCTAAATTCACGGCGGTGGTGGTTTTGCCCACGCCGCCCTTCTGGTTGGCGATGCAGATGATTTTGCTCACGAAATAATCAAATCCTTTTGTTTGTTATTGCAGCCATTCCCGCCACCGGAACGCCGGATAGCATTTTTGGGCCACCGACGCGATTGCGGCGAGCTCCTCCCGCGTCTGGAGGGATGCAAAGCGGGTGTACAGGGCCCGCAGGGCGGACAGGCTGGGGTAACGCATGGAATAATCCCGAAGGGATTGCAGGTGCTCTTCGTCCACAGGCAGTTCCAGGAAGGGAAGCAGCATCAGTTCGTCGGCCATGGCGGCAAAATCCTCCAGCCGGGAACGCACCCAGGTGCCGTCGTCCAGAGCGATGAGCATGCTGCCGCCCGTGGCCTGCCGCACGGCGCGAAACAGCAGGCTGTCCAGTTCCCCGGCCAAGCCGTCCCGGCCGTCTCCGAAGGAAAAGCCGTTCAGCCGTCCGGCGATCTCGCGCACCGTGGGCGCCAGGGCCTCCAGCAGCGGCCCGCCCAGCCAGGGCCTGAGCACGATCATCACCTGCGCCTGGGAAACCATGGGTCTTTCCTCCCCTCACGGGCGTATCATCCGTTGAATGAAAATTCTCTGGCAAACCGCGCTGATCCCGTCTGTGATAAGCTCATTATACACGATTTCTGCCGGAAAGGAAACAGTTTTTATATGCGTGCCGAATAAACGTTTATCATGGCCTGCCGCGGCTTCATTATGTCATAGCCCGAGGAAAGCGTCAAGGGTCTTTTCCGCAGTTTTCGGGCTGCGCTTCTTTGCCGCAAGGTCGATTTTTCAAAAAAAGTGGAGAATGTGCGCCAAAATTGCGGTGATTTTTCAAAGAAAGTAGCATTTAAATCCCAAAAATACGGCCCAAAGAAGGAATTTCCGTTCCTGCGTCGTATTACTCACAAGGTATAGAAGCTGCAAGAAAAGGAGAAGCAGGAATGGCAACGGTTCTGGACATTGGGGTGGATTTAGGCACGGCCAGCGTGGTGATCTTCGGCAAGGGGAAGGACATTGTGCTCAACGAGCCCGCCGTGATCGCTTTTGACCGGGACACACGCAGCGTGCTTGCTGTGGGCGAGGACGCGCGCCGCATGATGGGCCGCACGCCCAGCAATATCGCCGCCATCCGCCCGCTGCAGAACGGTATGGTGGGCGATTTGGACATGACCTGCACCATGCTGCGCTATTTCGTGGGTAAAGTGGTGGGCAAGCGCCTGATCGGCGGCCCCCGGGTGCTGATTTCCGTGCCTTCGGGCGTGAATGAAATGGAAAGGCACCGGATCACCACCAGCCTGTTTGAAACCGGCGCGCGCCGCACCCAATTGATGGACCGTCCCATCGCGGCGGCCATCGGGGCGGGCCTGCCCATCGGAGAAGCCTACGGGAAAATGATCGTGGATATCGGCGGCGGTACGGCGGACATCGCCGTGATTTCCCAGGGCCAGGTTATCGCCAGCAACAAGGAATCCGTCAATCAGATCGGCAGCGACGCCTTTGACGACGCCATTATCCGCTACATCCGGCGCAAGCACAATCTGCTCATCGGTCAGCCCACCGCCGAGGACCTGAAAATCAGCATTGGGTCCGCCCTGCCCCGGAACGAACAGTTCTATATGGAAATCACCGGGCGCAACCTGCTTTCCGGCCTGCCCAAGATCATGCGCATCACCAGCGACGAAATCACCGAAGCCTTGGACGAACCCCTCCACAGCCTGATGGAAGCCATCCAGGCCGTGCTGGAAAAAACCCCTGCCGAGCTGCTGGCCGATATTTTTGAAACCGGCATTATCCTCACCGGCGGCGGCGCGCTGCTTTCGGGCCTGACGGAGGCCATCACCATGGGCCTCAAGGTGGACTGCCGCCTGGCGGAATATCCCCAGGAATGCGTGGCCCGGGGCTGCGGACAGACCCTGGAAAACTGGAGCGAATTCGGGAAATATTTAAGCGACCGGCGGAAGCGGCGGTAAGCTTGAAAAAATTTTGCCGGGGCCAAGCGCCCCTGCGTTTCAGAGCATCGACAAAGTCGATGCTCTGCCATCGAAAGTCAGCTAAAGCAGTCTTTCGATGGGTTGCATCAATTTCTTGTAAAATGGCGGTTTCGACCCGATAGGTCGGAACCGCACATTTTACGGCCAGAAATTGATATAGGAAGCGGCTTTCAGCCGCTCCTCGGCGACGTACACGCCGCCGCCTGCGGAATGAAAATCGAAGGGCCTGAGGGCCCTTCGATGCATCCCGGGGTTTGTTGATGGTCTGAATCGCCGGAGGCACTTGTCCTCCGGCGATTTTTTGTGTTATTCTTCCGGCACTTCAAAGCATTTCCCCGCCCGCAGGCTGAAAATCAGGGTTTCGCCCACGGGGACGCCGGTGATTTGGGAAAGGGCCTTGGCGTACCAGCGCAGCTGCAGGGCGTAGCGGCGCAGCAGCTCGTCCCCGTCGGCGGCGTCGGTTTTGTAGTCGGCCAGCACCCAACGGCCATTTTCCAGAAAACACAGGTCGATGACACCCTGGATCATGCTGCCCTTGTCCCCCTTGAGGTTAAAGGACCATTCCCGGTGTATCTCCTTTGCCGCCAGGGCCCGCCGGCCCAGGGGAGAGGAGAAAAAGCCGGTGAGCCAGTGCATGCGCACAGCGGCCCGCTCTCCGTCGGTCAGCACGCCCTGCTGCTGCAGCCGGTCCAGGGCCTGGGCCAATTTCCCCTGGCGCACCAGCGCGTAGTCGATCTGGCCCAGCACCCGGTGGGTGATGGTGCCGCGCTGGGCGGCGGTGACGCGTTGCTCCGTAAGAAACGCGGGCTTGGGCGCTTCCTCGGGCAGGCGGCGCTTGTCGGCGGGGGATTCCCAGGCGTCCTTTTCCTCCCGCAGGGTCTTGGCGATGGCGGTGACGGAGGTTTTAAGCGGCGGGTTCACGGGCAGCCGCCGGGTCATGCGGGCCTGGGTGCGCTCGTCCGGCGGTGCGTCCAGGGCGAGAACGGGGGGGATCACATGGGCGACGGCGGGAGCTGTCAACTCATCCGCTTTTTCTGCGCGCATGCGCCACACACTGCCGTTTTTTCCAATGGATTCTCCCTCCCGGAAGCCGCCTAAGCTCTGCATGACCCAATCCAGCATGCAGCCCGCCGCCCCTGCGGCGTAGGCGGTGGCGGGACGGCTCCACTTTTCCAGGGAAGCGTCCAGCCTGCGGGGGGAACCCACTAAAATCAGCCGTTCCCGGGCGCGGGTCATGCCCACGTACAGAAGCCGCGCTTCCTCGGCCCGGGCTTCTTTTTCGCTGACCCCGCTCAAAGCGCTGAACGCGCAGGTTTCCCGCGTCACCCGCCGTTCCCCGTCGATATATTGCAGGGCCATGCCGTGATGGGCGTGCAGGCGAAGGAGGCTTCCGCCGCTCTTGCGGAAGCTCCGGGCCATTTCCAGCAGAAACACCACGGGAAATTCCAGGCCCTTGGATTTATGCAGGGTCAGGATGCGCACCACGTCCTCGTTTTCCCCAAGGGTCTTGGCGGCCTTGCCGTCGTCGGAGCCGTGGAGCCGCCCGGTTTCCCGCAGGAACGCCCCCAAGCCCTCCAGGGCGCTTTCGCCCTGGGCGCGCTCGGCAAGCAATCGCAGGTTGGCCTGGCGCAGCTCCCCTTCGGGCAGGGCCCCCGCCCGCATGTACAGCCCGCTTTCCTCCAGCACCCGCCAGATCAGCTGATCCACCGTGAGGCTGCCGGACAGGAAGCGCCACCAATTGAACGTGTCCCAGGCGGCCCGGGCTTTGTCGCCCAAGGGGCTTTCTTCCGTCAAGGCGTCCTCAAAGGCGGCGTAAAAGGGCGTGCCGGGAGCGCGGCCCACCAAACGGACGCGGGCCAATTCCTCCTCCGTAAAGCCGAAGCAGGGGCAGCGCAGGGCGGAAAGCAGCGGGATATCCTGCAAGGGGTTATCGATCACCCGCAGCAGGTTCATCAGATCCGCCACCTCGGGCAGATCGAAAAACTGGGCGTCGGCGTCGCTGTATACCGGGATGCCCTCCAATTGCAGCGCCCTTGCGATATAAGGGGCGCGGCCGGAGGCGTAGCGCAAAAGCAGGGCGATGTCCCGGAAGCGCAAAGGACGGGCGCCCTCTCCTTCCCGTACAGTGGCGAAGCGCATGAGTTCTTTGATTCTTTTGGCGACAAAAGCAGCCTCGTACCGGTAGCCCTGGGTCAGCTCGGTGCCCTCGCCGCCGTCCTCCTCCGGAGCGGCGATCAGGTGGATTTCCACGGGCGCGCCTAAGGGCTGGCCCCCGCCGGGACGCAGCATGGCATTTTCGTCGTAGGCGATTTCCGTTTCCTTTTCCCGCATAGCGTGGGAAAACACCTCGTTCACCGAAAGCAGCACGTTTTCGTCGGACCGGAAATTCTGCTGGAGCAAAATTTTTCTTTCCTCCGCCGTTTCCTCCGGGGAGTAAGTCCGGTATTTTTCCAGAAACAGGGTGGGATCGGCCAGCCGGAAGCGGTAAATGCTCTGCTTTACGTCGCCCACCATGAACAGCAGGTTTTTCTGCCCTTCGTGCAGCCTTCGCAGGATGGCTTCCTGAATGCCGGACACGTCCTGGTATTCGTCGATAAACAGGGCGTCGAAGCTCCCCGCCACCGCGTCGCGCACGGCGTCGTTTTCCAGGGCTTTCAGGGTCAAGTGCTCCAAATCGCTGTAATCCAGATAATTCCGGCGCTGCTTGAGCGCAAAATACCGCGCGTCCATGCGCTTCACCAGTCCGCACAGGGCACGCAGGGCGGGCAGGGTATGCTGTAAATCCATTTCCGCCCGCTCCGGATCATCGGGCAAAAGCTGGCGGGCGGCGCTGAACCGCTCCTTCCATTCCTCCCGCAGGGCCTTGAACCGGGCCGCGGTGTCGGGGTTCTCCTCCGGGGCGGCGCGCTTGGTGCTCAGCCGGGCGAAATTGGTTTTCCCGCCGGAGGGCAGCGCTTCCCGGAGCTGGGCCAGCAGTTCTTCCGTCATGGCGCGGTCCGCCTCGAAGGCGGCGGCGTACCGGGCCGGGCCGTCCGCCTGCTTCATCAGCGCTTCCATTTCGGGGATCAGCTCCGCCGCGCCCTCCAATCGGGCCAGGCACAGGGCCCGAAGCAGGGGCGTCCAGGCGTCCAGGCGGGCGCGGTCCGGCCCGCACTGCGTTTCCGTCCAGCTCCAGGGGTCCGCCTGGGCCATGAGGAAGGTATACAATTCATCCATCAGCGCGGTGATCTGGGCGTCCTCGAACTGGGAAAACAGGGCGCGCTCGTCCTCGCCGGGCTCCGCGTAGGCCTTTTCCAGCGTTTCGTCCTGGGCCTGGCGGCGCAGGGCGTTCAGCTTTTCTTCGTCTCCGATCCGGGCCAGGGGGTCCACCCCCACGGCCTGGAAATGCTCTTTCAGCACCCGGGCGCAGAATACGTGCAGGGTACAGATGGCCGCCCGGTTCAGCCGCATGGCCTGCAGGCGCAGATGGGCGTTTTCCGCCCCCTCCTGATTGAGCCGTTTGCCGATGCGTTCCCGCATTTCACCCGCCGCCGCCCGGGTGAAGGTGACGATGAGCATGCGGTCGATGCGGCCGCCCTCCCG
>JAFSNT010000004.1 GCA_017443295.1 Clostridia bacterium | reverse complement strand
GAGGGTGGGAGTTCAATGCAGGTTGATTCTTTTGATCACATCTATCAAAGTTATTTCGACCCGGTATACCGTTATGTGCTCTCCCTCTCCGGAAGTTCGCAGATTGCCGAAGAGATTACGCAGGAGACCTTTTTCAAGGCGCTTGGGTCCCTGGATCAATTTCAGGGAAAGAGCAGTCTGAAAAGCTGGCTCTGCGCCATAGCAAAGAATCTATGGCTGTCAGAACAGAGAAAGAAAAAGGATCAGCCGATTGACGGCGCTATACCTCTTTCAGATCCATCCATCGGGCCGGAAGAAGCGATCGTCCGTCAGGATGAAAGCATGCGCATCCATCGGCTTCTCCATCATCTGGAAGAACCCTATCGGGAAGTATTTACGCTTCGAGCTTTAGGGCAGCTTAGTTTCCGAGATATTGGAGAACTCTTTGGCAAAACGGAAAACTGGGCTTGTGTTGTCTATCACAGGGCCCGCGCAAAGATCAAAGAGAAAATGGAGGGATGATCATGAGGCTGCCTTGCGCTGTAACGCGTGATTTGCTGCCGCTTTACGCTGAAAAGATGGTGGAGCAGGAAACGAAGGAACTTATCGAACAGCACCTGACGGACTGTCAGGCGTGCCGGGAAAAATTCTCCGAACTGAATACTGATACAGGCGCCCCCGTGGAGACGGTGAAGCCGCTTCAATCTCTGAAAAAGCAAATCCGGAAACGCCGTTGGTATGCCGCCGCCATCGCCGCGCTGTGCGTTTTCATCGCGGTCTTCACCTATTTCTATCACGAAAACGATATGCGCTTGGTTCCCTGGGAAGACGGATTGATTGAAGTTGCACGAGTAGAAACCATCAATTCCGCAGATGAGGATAGCGGCGATAATCACTATCCGGAAGCCAATGAGACTGAATCCAAGCAGTCAGCCGCTCTCACTTCTGGCGCATATACCGGGGAAGCGCTGATTTTGAATGTGAGCAGCTTCATCAACGGGTTTCAGGAACATGTGTTCGTTGACGATGATGGTACAACAACCGTTATCATGCAAGCAATCAGCGCGAATCAAGGTTCTAATCATCGGGCCCAAGGCTATTATGAATTAACCTACTATCCCATACCTGATCGCCTGATCTATGGATTTGAACAGCCGCAAAAATTGCTGTGGGGAACCCCTATGAACGGTGGAACAGAAATCCTTCCGCGCCTGGCCCTGTCATATTATCTGATGATTGCAGCGGCATTAGCGGTATTATGCTGTTTGGCCTGGGCGGTTTTCAGAAAGTGGAAATACAGTTGGATTCTTCGTCAATTGTTTTTTGCTCCGTCTTCCTATATTCTGTCGCATCTTCTATTAAAAGGTTTGCGTACTGCGAGCTTCTTTATGGAGCGTGACATTATCAGTATTCTAATATTGGCAATGGCGCTCTACACTTTGCTGTCTATTGTATGGCAGGCGTTCCTGCTGCGAAAGAAAGAACAATAACGAAAACACTGTTGAAAGCCCCATATCGACACAAAAAAGGACTGGCCGCGGTTGTGGCAGCCCATTTTGGTTGATAGGTTGTTTTTTTCAGCCGAAAACCTGCTTTTGCAGCCTTTGTCCCGTGGGCGTTGCCGCCAAGCCGCCTTTGGCCGTTTCTTTCAGGGAATCGGGCAGGGCGTCGCCCACATTGCGCATAGCGTCCAAGCATTCGTCGGCGGGGATTTTGGCTTCGACGCCCGCCAGGGCCAAATCGGCGCTGGAAAAAGCGATCACCAGGCCGGACACGTTTCGTTTGATGCAGGGGATTTCCACCAGCCCGGCCACCGGGTCGCACACCAGGCCCAATTGATTGGCAATGGCGATGGCGCAGGCGTCGGCGCACTGGGCGGGGGTTCCGCCCATCAGCTCCACCAGCGCGGCGGCGGCCATGGCGGCGGCGCTGCCGCATTCCGCCTGACAGCCGCCTTGAGCGCCCGCCACGCTGGCGCGCCCGGCAATCACCATGCCGAAAGCCCCGGCGGTGAACATGGACATGACAACGTCCTTTTCGTCAAAGCCCCGATCTTCCCACAGGGACACGAGGCACCCCGGCAGGATGCCGCAGCTGCCCGCCGTGGGAGCGGCCACGATCCTGCCCATGGAGGCGTTGCACCCGGCCACGGACAGCGCCCGGGAAATGGCTTTGGAAAGCAGGGTGCCGCACAGGCCCCCGCCCTTTTGCTCGGCGTAGGCTTTCATTTTGTAGCCCTCGCCGCCGGTCAGGCCCGACATGGATTTCTGGTTTTCCTCCTGGCCCACTTTCACGGATTCCTGCATCACCAGGAAGTCCAGCTCCATTTTTTCGTACAGCTCCATGGGGGAAACCTCCATGGCCTCGGCCTGATCCGCAAGCACCAGTTCGCTGATTTTCACGTTTCTCTTTTCCGCTTCCCGCACCAGCTCGCCGATGGAATCATAAGTCAGCATATGTTTCCCCCTGTCAAATGCGGCGCACCAAAATGGCGTTGGTAACATTTTCAATGTTCCTGATAGCGCCGATCAGGTTTTCCGGCGGCTGGCCGTCGATTTCGATGGTCATGATGGCGTCGCCGCCCTTGCGCTGCCGGGTCAGATGAAAGCTGGAAATGTTCAGCTCCGCGTATTCAAAGTGCATGAGCTGGGTCACGGCGGCGATCACGCCGGGCTTATCCCGGTGCATGACCAGGATGGTGTTGTTTTCCCCGTTGAATTCCACCTTCATCCCGTCGATCTGGTTCACCAGGATGTTGCCGCCGCCCACGCTGGCCCCCTGCATTTCGCCTTCGCCGCCGTCCTCCAAATAGTAATGGACGCGGGCGGTGTTGGGATGCGCCCCTTTGATATCTTCCTTGATGAATTCAAAGGCGATGCCCCGATCCCTTGCGATGGCCAGGGCGTCCCGAATTTCCGGGGAATAGCTATGGTAGCCCATGATGCCCGCCAGCAGCGCCCGGTCGGTGCCATGGCCCTTGTAGGTCTGGGCGAAGGAGCCGGACAGGGTGATTTCTACCTTGCTTAGCTTCCGATTGTCGATCAGCTTATTGGCGACCCGGCCCAAGCGCACCGCCCCCGCTGTGTGGGAGCTGGAGGGGCCGATCATCACCGGGCCGATGATATCAAACACGTTCATGCGCATTCTCCCCGCCGCCGTCCGCAAGGAATGGAGGAACAGCGTTTTTTATAGGATGCCCGGCATTCGGGCACATATGCTTATTTTCTTCCGGCTTTCATTTCCTTCTTCTGCTCGTACATCAGGTGGTCCGCCTTGCGGAACACGTCGTCCACCGTGTCCTCCCCGTTGTAGAGGGCGTAACCGACCGCTGCGTTGACCTTTTCCCAGGGTTCGCCTTCGGCTGCCGCCGCAGAGGACCGGAACTGGGCGATCCGCTCCTCGATGGCGTCGTAATCCCGGCCCTTGACCACCACCACAAACTCGTCTCCGCCGAAGCGGTAAACGGGGGAGTGGGAAAACGCTTCGCAGATCAGGGAAACAGGTTTTCTGAATGGCGATGTTTCCCCGTTCGTGGCCGTAGGTATCGTTCATCTTTTTCAGGTCGTTCATATCCACCATCACGATGCCGTACCGCGCGTCGCCCCGCTCCATTTCCTCCGCCAGCTTAAGCGCCTGCTGATCGTAGGCCAGCTTGCTGCCCACGCCGGTCAGCGCGTCGCGGTGGGCCAGCTCGTTCATTTCGTCCGCTTCGATGCGGGTTTTGGTCAGCTCCTGGGTGGTGGTTTTCAGGTTGTCGATATAGCCGTGAATATCCTGCACCATTTCGCGCATGGAGGAATACAGGGATTGAATTTCATCCTTGGATTTGATGGGCAGATGATCCAGCTCGCTGTGGTCTTCCTTCTGGGCGCTGTAATGGGCGGCGGCGCTGCTGAGCAGATTG
>JAFSNT010000037.1 GCA_017443295.1 Clostridia bacterium | reverse complement strand
CCAACGGCATGGAGCTGCTGATCCACGTGGGCGTGGACACCGTGAACATGGCGGGCGACGGCTTCACCTGTCTGGTAGCCGAGGGCGACGAGGTAAAGGCCGGTCAGCCCATTATTCGCTTCGACCGCGCCAAGATCAAGGCCGCCGGGTACAGCGACACCGTGGCGGTGCTCCTCACCAACTCAGACGATCTTGAGAGCGTAGAGTGCGGCGCGAAATAATACCCTATAGAGAATCATACAAGGAGGAGAATTGTTATGAAGACCTTTGAGTACACCATTACCGATCCCGTGGGCATCCACGCCCGTCCCGCCGGCGTCCTGGTCAAGGAGATCAAAAAGTACGCCTCCGCCGTCACCATTTCCAAGGGTGAGAAGTCCGTCAACGCCCTGAAGCTCATGGCCCTCATGGGTATGGGCATCAAGCAGGGCGACACCGTGAAGGTCACCGTCGAGGGCGCGGACGAAGACACCGCCGCCGCCGCCATCGAAGCCTTCTTCAAGGCCAATCTGTAATCCTGAAAATGCAAACGGCTGCCCCGGTAGGACAGCCGTTTTTTACGACATCGAATTGGAGGGATTCCCATGATTTCCATTCAGGGCAAGGGCGTATCCACCGGCGTGGCCATCGGCCCTTTGTATTACTATCAGCGCGCCAAATCCACCATCCGCCGCTATGAAGTAGAGGATGTGGACGCGGAATGGGCACGCTTTAAGGCGGCCCAGGCAAAGGCCATTGAGCAATTGGGCGAGCTGGCCGAAAAGGCCCGGGAAGAAGCGGGCGACGAAGCGGCCCTGCTCTTTGAAACCCACCAGATGATGGCGGAGGATATGGAATACGAGGAAGCCATTCAGACCGCCATTCAGGAAATGAAGCTCAACGCGGAAGCCGCCGTCACCGACACCGCCGCCCAGTTCGCCGAGATGTTCGCCGCCATGGAGGACGCTTACTTCCAGGCCCGCGCCGCCGACGTGAAGGACGTATCCGGCCGCATCATCTCCGCCCTCACCGGCGTGGTGCAGGGAGGCATTGATTCTCCCGTGCCCGTGATCTTAGCCGCCGACGACCTGGCCCCCAGCGAAACCGTGCAGTTGGATAAGAGCAAGATTTTGGGCTTCGTCACCGAGGGCGGCTCCGGCTCCTCCCACACCGCCATCCTGGCCCGCACCATGGGCATTCCCGCCATCATCGGCGTGGGCAATCAGCTCAAGCCCGAATATGAAGGCCGGGAAGTCATCATTGACGGCGGCACCGGCAGCGTCGTCGTGGAAGCCGACCCCGACACCAAGGCCCATCTGCTCAAAAAGATGGAAGAGCAGAAAAAGATGCGGGAAATGCTGGAACAGCTCAAGGGCAAGCCCAACGAGACCAAGGACGGCCAGACCATCAAGGTGTACTGCAACATCGGCTCCCCCGACGACGTGCCCGCCGTCCTCAGCAACG
The DNA here is from genome assembly GCA_017443295.1 of Clostridia bacterium. Classification (GTDB taxonomy): domain Bacteria; phylum Bacillota; class Clostridia; order Christensenellales; family Aristaeellaceae; genus RUG563. The sequence continues at coordinate 3,584 of JAFSNT010000037.1, read as the reverse complement.
ACGCGGGCGGCGTTGGCCTGTTCCGCAGCGAATTCCTGTACCTGAACTGCGACGATTATCCCACCGAGGATTACCAGTTTGAAGCCTACAAAAAGGCGCTCAGCGATATGGGCGGCAAGGAAGTGGTCATCCGCACCCTGGACATCGGCGCGGATAAGCAGATCGCCTACTTCGACATGCCCAAGGAAGAAAACCCGGCCCTGGGCAACCGCGCCCTGCGCATCTGCCTGAACCGGCCCGAAATCTTTCACACCCAGCTCCGCGCCCTCTACCGCGCCTCCGCCTTCGGCAAGCTTGGCATCATGTTCCCCATGGTCACCAGCGTGTGGGAAGTGAAGGAAGCCAAGAAGATGTGCGAGCGGGTCAAGGCCGAGCTGACCAAGGAGGGCATTCCCTTCTCCGAGGACGTGGAAATCGGCATCATGATCGAGACCCCCGCCGCCGTCCTCATGAGCGACAGGCTCGCCAAGGAAGTGGACTTCTTCTCCTGCGGCACCAACGACCTGACCCAGTACACCCTGGCCTGCGACCGCCAGAACGCCGACCTGGGCCGGTTCTACAATCCCCACCATCCCGCCGTGCTGCGCGCGCTGAAAATGGTGTGCGATAACGCCCACAAGAACGGCGTGTGGGTGGGCATCTGCGGCGAATTAGGCGCTGACTTAGAGTTGACCGAAACCTTCCTGTCCATCGGCATCGACGAGCTGTCCGTTTCTCCCCGCTCCGTCCTGCCCCTGCGCCAGAAGATTCGGGAAACCGATGTGAGCGCGGTCAAGGAAAAGCTGCTGGCCGATTTGATGAGCGACGAAAACACCATTTAACACAAAACGATCATTTTTCCGCCCGGGGTCATCCCCGGGCGGAATTGTTGCATGGAGGGCAGGCCGTGGAAGGAACGCAGGCGAGATGGCGGATCATTTTTTCCGGCAAGGTGCAGCACGTGGGCTTTCGCTACACGGCCTATTATCTGGCAAAGGAGCTGTATCTGACTGGGTGGGTGCGCAACCTGCCCGACGGGCGCGTATTGCTGGAAGCCCAGGGCGGCGTCAGCCGCATCCGCAAGCTGGTATTGCAGCTCAAAAGCCAGTCCCATATTCACATCGAGCATACACAGATCGAGGAAATTCCTTTATTGCCTCATGATCGGGGGTTCAAAGTCATCAGCGGCATGTGAAAAATCAGAAATTTCTGGGGGAAACCGCTCTTTGGAGGGGCCGAAGCGCCTGGAAAATCATCCAGTGGATGATTTTCAGCGGAGGCCGGGCGGCAGCCCCGGGCAAAGAGCGGTTTCCCCCAGGTCCGCAGCCTCAATCGGCGCAACTCGCCTTCATGGCGAGATTGCTTGTTTCGGTTGATCTCACCGCCGATGAGATTCCCGCCACAGGCGGTCATCGGCGGTTCGTCCCCTTCCGAGAAAGCCGCAAGGGGGAGGCTTTTTTTGTAACTTGATATTAAAATGCAATGACAAAAGCTGTGAAAAATTGTATAATAGAGGCGATAACCTGAAAGGAAGCGAACGGACGATGAAAGCAGCGGAATTTGCCTCTCCGGCGGTCCTGGCCGCGTATGATTGGGGTGGGGAAGTGCTGGACGTGTCCCGCTACGGCATGGGGCACATCAACGAAACCTACCGGGTGATCGCCTTGCAGCCGAACGGCGCGGAAAAGGCCTACATCCTGCAAAAGGTGAACACCGGCATTTTCAAGGACCCCGACGGGCTGATGGACAACATCGTGCGCGTCACCGAATACCTGCGGGATTACCTGAAACGCACGGGAGGCGACGCGGAACGGGGGGCCATGACCGTGATCCCCACCCGGGACGGCCGTTCCTGGTACAGGGGCGAGGACGATTCCTGCTGGCGGGTGTATATTTTTGTCACGGACACCATCTGTTTGCAGCGGGTGGAGCAGGACAGCGATTTTTACGAAAGCGCCGTGGCCTTCGGCAATTTCCAGAATCAATTGGCGGATTATCCCGCCGGGACCCTGCACGAAACCATCCCCAATTTCCATAACACGGTGAGCCGCTATGAAGCCTTTGAAAAGGCCGTTCAGGAGGATCGCGCGGGCCGGGCCGATTCTGTGCGGGCGGAAATTGATTTCATCCGGGCGCGGAAGCAGGACTGCGCTTTCCTCATGAATCTGCTTTGGGAGGGCAAACTGCCCCTGCGGGTGACCCACAACGACACCAAGCTGAATAACGTGCTGTTGGACGGCAAAACCCGCAAGGGCGTGTGCGTCATCGACCTGGACACGGTGATGCCCGGCCTGGCCGCCTGGGACTTTGGCGATTCCATCCGCTACGGGGCCAACGACTGCCCGGAGGACGAGCCGGATCTGAACAAGGTACACCTGAACATGGCGAAATACGAAACCTATCTGCGGGGCTATTTGGACGCCGCCGGGGCCGCTCTGACGCCCCTGGAAAAGGAAACCCTGCCCTGGGGCGCGCGGGTCATCACCCTGGAAACGGGCATCCGGTTCCTGACGGATTACTTAGAGGGGGATCATTATTTCCGCATCAGCCGCCCCAGCCAGAACCTGGACAGGACACGCAAAATGCTCAAGCTGACGGGAGAAATGGAAGCCCATTTTTCTGAAATGGGCGAGGCAGTCTGGCGGTACGGCGGATAAAAATTTCGTCCTGTCAACGACCCCCGGCGCTTTCAAGATATTTTCTCATTCTTCTTGACAGAACTTCCGAGGCGCTTGTATAATTGTCCTTACGCGGAAAAAGGCGCATACCTTTGACGCGCTGCAACAAAAACCAGGAGGAACAAACAGTATGAAAAAGGGATTGACCATTTTTCTGGCGCTTGTCACCGTCGCGGCGGTCATCTGCTGCGCGGTCGGTTTTACCCAAAAGGGTGATCTGCAAAAGCAGGTTGATGAACTGAACGCACAGGCGACCAAGCTGAGCGCGGAAATCACCGATACGCAGAAGCAACTGGAAGCCGCGAAGGCCGAAGCCGCGAAAGCCGCCGAAGAAGCCAAGGCCGCCGAGGAAGCCAAGGCTGCTGCCGAAGCGAAGGCTGCCGAAGAAGCCGCGAAGGCCGCTGAAGAAGCGAAGGCCGCCGAAGAAGCCAAGGCTGCCGAAGAAGCCGCGAAGGCCGCTGAAGAAGCGAAGGCCGCCGAGGAAGCCAAAGCTGCCGAAGAAGCTGCCAAGGCCGCCGAAGAAGCCAAGGCCGCCGAAGAAGCCAAGGCCGCTGAAGAAGCCAAGGCTGCCGAGGAACCCAAGGCCGCGAACGCCCCTGTGAAGGTGGGCGTGCTGGTGCCCGTCATGACCCACGGCTGGGTCAGCGGCATCACCTACCAGGCGGAAGCCTATGCCAAGGAACTGGCGGCCGCCGGAAAGATCGAATATAAGTCCTATACCTCCAGCAACGCCGAAGAAATGACCGCCCAGATCGACGAAGCCACCCTGTGGGGCGCGCAGATCCTGGTGATCGCTCCCCAGTGGACCGGCATGGAAGCCCCCGTGCAGGACGCCATTGACAAGGGCCTGATCGTTGTGGCCTTCGATATGGACATCGACGCCAACGGCATCCTCAAGGTCACCGGCGATAACAAGTCCATGGGCGT
>JAFSNT010000036.1 GCA_017443295.1 Clostridia bacterium | reverse complement strand
GTAATCGGAGGGGAACACCAGGTCATAGGCGCCGGGGCTGACGCGCACCTGCACCATCATATCCTCGTTGGTGGTGAAATACATTTTGTTCACGTGGATGCCGGTTTCCTGCTCGAAGATTTCAAACACGGTTTCATCCATGTAATCGTACCAGTTGTACACGTTCACCACTTCCTGGGCGGCGAAAGCGCCGTTGAGCGGCAGCAGGGAAACGCACAGAACCAGGGCGGCGGCCAAAGCAATGAGCTTTTTCATTTCGGTTTCCTCCATTTTATATTGATTTCGCCCATGAAAGGCGCAAATCACATTTTATGAATCTTCTTCCTTGGTACGCCTGTTGACCACCAGCAGCAGCACCAGCAGAGCCACGAACATCAGGGCGGACAGGGCGTTCATGGTGGGCTTGATGCCCTTCCTGGCCTGGGAATAAATGAGGGTGGACAGGTTCTGCACCAGGGGGTTGGTGGTGAAGTAGCTGATGGTGAAATCGTCCAGGGACAGGGTGAAGGCCAGCATGGCCCCGGTGATGACCCCCGGCATGACCTCGGGCAGGATCACGTGGAACAGGGCGTACATGGGGGTAGCGCCCAAATCCAGCGCCGCCTCGTAGCTGTGCTTGTTCATCTGCTTGAGCTTGGGCATGACGGACAGGATCACGTAGGGCACATCGAAGGTGATGTGGGCCAGCAGCATGGTCACAAAGCCGCGCTCCACCTGGGTGAAGATGAACAGCAGCATCAGGGAAATACCGGTCACGATATCCGGCATGGTCATGGGGATGTTGTTCAGGGTGAGCATCAGGTTCTGGGGCCTGCGCTTCATGGCGTGAATGCCGATGGCGGCGAAGGTGCCGATGATGGTGGAAAACAGGGCCGCCAGCACGGCGATGGCCAGGGTGATCACCAGGGCGTTGATGATGTTGGGATCGTGGAACAGCTCTTCGTACCAGCGGAAGGAAAAGCCCTCCCACTTGGCGCGGCTCTTGCCCGCGTTGAAGCTCTGCACGATCAGCACGATGATGGGGATATACAGGAAAAAGAGGATCAGGCCCAAATACAGCCGTTTGACCAGCTTCATATCATACCGCCCCCCTCTCCTTCGGGATCGACCTTGTTGAGCAGGCCCAGGGAAAGCAGGATCAGGATCATCATCAGCAGAGACAGGGCGGAACCTACGTTCCATTCGTTCAGGCTGGTGGACAGGAACTTGGCTTCGATCAGGTCGCCGAAGAGCTGCACCTTGCCGCCGCCCAGCAGGCGGGAAATGTAGAAGGTGGTCACAGCGGGCATGAACACCATGGTGATGCCGCTGACCACGCCGGGCACGGACAGGGGCAGGGTCACTTTGTAGAACACGTGCCACTTATCGCAGCCCAAATCCATGGCGGCCTCGCTCAATTTGTAATCCATCTTGTTCAGCACATTGTAGATGGGGAACACCATGAAGGGCAGGAAGTTGTACACCATGCCCGCCTGCACGGCGGAAATGTTGTTGAGCAGCTTTTGCCGCCCCACGCCGATCCATTCCAGCACATTGTTGATCAGGCCGTTATCCTCCAGCAGGCTCATGAGGGCGATGGTGCGCAGCAGGAAGTTCATCCACATGGGCACCACGAACAGGATGACCAGGGTGGGGCCTAACTTGAATTCCCGGTCCGCCATGATGTGGGCGGCAGGATAGCCCAGCAAAAGACAAATGGCCGTACACAGGAAGGCCATCCACAGGGAGAACACCAGGGTGTCGATGTTGATGGAATCCCGGCCTAAGCCCAAATCGTCCAAAGACAGGCCCATGGATTCGTACAGGGCCAAATCCTCGGCGCTCATGGCCTTGCGCACGTTGTAATTGCTGTCCCAGAAGCTCTTGAAGTTGTCCAGGGTGAAATTGCCCTGGGGATCGGTGAAGGAAAAGTAAGCCACCAGGAAGCAGGGGATCACCGTGAAGATCACCAGCCACAGCACGTAGGGCGAGGCAAAGATGGGCCGCCGGAAGCCCCGGTTTTTATGGATGTAGGCGATCAGCAGGCCGATAAAGGCGGCGAAGCCGATGCCCATCATCCAGTAGCCCCACACGGGCACCTGAAAATTGGTCATTTGGTTTCTTCCTCCGTCGGCTTTTCGTCCTCCATGGGGTGCATGATGTGGATGTTGAAGGGCACCACCGCCAGCCCCACCCGGCTGCCTTCCGGCTGCATGGTGGTGGAGTGTACCTTCCAGATGGAATGGCCCGCGTCGATCATCATTTCGTAGTGTACGCCCTTAAAGAGGACGGACTTGATCACGCCGGTCACCTGGCCCACGTCCTCGCCCACCAGCAGAATGTCTTCGGGGCGGATCACCACGTCCACGGGCTTGTCTTCCCCAAAGCCGCTGTCCACGCAGGGGAAGTCCACGCCGCAGAAATGCACCAGCTCGTCCCGCACCATGGTGCCGGGGAAAATGTTGCTTTCGCCAATGAAGTTCGCCACAAAAGCGTTCTGCGGCTCGTCGTAGATGGATTTGGGCGTGCCGATCTGCAAAATTTTCCCGCCCTGCATCACCACGATGGTGTCTGACATGGTGAGGGCTTCTTCCTGATCGTGCGTCACGTACAGGAAGGTGATGCCCAGGCGCTGCTGCATGGCTTTCAGCTCCAGCTGCATTTCCTTTCGCAGCTTTAAGTCCAGCGCGCCTAAGGGTTCGTCCAGCAAAAGCACCTCCGGTTCGTTCACCAGGGCCCGGGCGATGGCGATGCGCTGCTGCTGCCCGCCGGACAGGGATTCCACGGAGCGCTTGTGGTAGCCTTTCAGGTTCACCAGGTCCAGCATGTAATCCACCTTGCGGGCGATTTCGTCCTTGGGCATTTTCTTGAGCTTCAGGCCGAAGGCGATGTTGTCCCGCACGTTCAGGTGGGGAAACAGGGCGTATTTCTGGAACACGGTATTCACCCGCCGCTTGTAGGGCGGGATGCCGGAAATATCCTTGCCGTCGAACATCACCCGGCCCGAATCCGCCGTTTCAAAGCCGCCGATGATGCGCAGGGTGGTGGTCTTTCCGCATCCGGAGGGACCCAGCAGGGTGACGAATTCCTTTTTGCGGATGTACAGGTTGATATTGTCCAGCACGGTCACCCCGTCGTAGTGCTTGCTGATGTTTTCCAGGGAAATCAGGCGCTGTTCTTCCATCATGGGGCCTCCTGTTTAAAAATTTGGCGGCGTGGACACCCAGAGGAACTGGGCCCTGCGTTTGCCGGTGTTTTCGATCCAGTGGGCAGCGCCGGGGTGCAGGC
>JAFSNT010000035.1 GCA_017443295.1 Clostridia bacterium | reverse complement strand
TGGCCGCCAAAGGCGGCCGGGCCAGAAGCAGAAGACCGCCAAGTTTTGCTATCCTTTTCAATGCAACAGCGGGAACCAAGCCGTCTCAACGCATCAAATAATATCCGCAGGAGAGGGTGCAGGGGATCATCCCCTGCCGCGAGTCTGGGGCCGCGGAGGCCCCAGGGGTTCCCTCTCCCCGTCAAAGCCCAAGTTGCAATTCATGCGTAAACCCTGTTGCGGGGCAGCGCGGCGGTTGACTTGCCTTTGCGAATGTGTTAAAATATGAAGTGTTTTTTTGTAAAGCATTTATTACAAGGACACGGCGCGTTTGCAAAAACGCGGCAGAAAGAGGCGAAGGGCCGGATGCGGGCATCCTGCCAAACGGACGGCGGCGCGGATTCTGAAATCGAGCGGGATGACACCGCCCTACCGACGGCGCTTGCCGGATCGACAGGCATTCCGGCATAGGATCGCCTCGCGGTGGGGAACACCCTGCCGTTCAGGCGATGCAATTTTGCACGGCGGCGCAAGGGAGCGTCCGCGAAAAGCCTTGGGGTACGCACAGAATCAAAGGATGAGGATGAAATGCAAATGAACCCATGGTTCGTGGTTTTAATCATATTGGCCGGGCTTTTTGTGCTGATGGGGACGGTGGCCGTTCTCAAGAAGCCGGGCAGCGTATATCAAAACGACAAGAGCCAGCAAAACCCGATGCAGGGAAAAATGGTTCGGTTTGTGGAGAACGAAGCGGAGGAAGAAAACGCCGACGGTGTGAGAGGACACCTGGAAGCAATTGGAAAAAGCAGCCATCAGGCGGGCATATATGAAAAAATATTCAAGCGAATGTTTGATATTATTTTATCTTTTGGCGGTTTGGTCCTTCTTTCCCCCGTATTTCTCTTTCTTTCCCTCTGGATCCTGATAGACGATCCGGGGGCCGTCATGTTCACCCAGAAAAGGATCGGGAAGGACAAGCAATATTTTAAGCTGCACAAATTCAGGTCCATGAAGCTTTCCGCGCCCCATAACGTTCCCACGCACATGCTGGAAAAATCGGAACAATATCTGACAAGATCGGGCCGGTTCATGCGCGCCCACAGCCTGGACGAGCTTCCTCAGTTATGGGATATCTTCATCGGAAACATGAGCGTTGTGGGGCCGCGTCCCGGGCTGTGGAATCAGGAGCTGCTTACGGCGGAAAGGGATAAGTGGGGCGCCAACGACATCAAGCCCGGCCTCACCGGCTGGGCGCAGATCAACGGACGGGACAGGCTGGATATTCCGGAAAAGTCGCGGCTGGACGGGGAGTATACGAAGCATTTGAGCTTCAAAACGGATTGCAAATGCTTCCTGGGCAGCTTTCACGTGTTCTGGAAAGAAGACGACATTCTCTGAAGGCTCCGTTCCATCAAGCACAGAGAGGGCGGCACGCTACATGAGCGAAAGCAAGAAACATGCGGATATCGTTTTCATAACGGATAACAGCATGAAAATCGAAGGCGGCGAAAAAGAATCCCTGACGATCCTGCTCAACGGGGTGTCGCGGAAATATAAGCTGGCCGTCATTCAGCCCGGTTCCCATGACGAAAGCCTGTCAAACGTGCCCTTTTATCACGAAACAAAATATGAAAGAACGAAATATTTGATCCGGCACCCGTTCGCCTTTCTCTCATATATCTTCAAAGTGGGCAGACGCATCCGGGAAATTGCCCCGCGGGTGATTCATTCCAACAGTCAGGTCAGCTTTTTTATGGTGATGCTGCTGTGCAGACTGAGAAGGATCCCCCGAGACATCGTGTTCATTCACACGGACAGAGGGCTTTACACCAAATATAACGGCTTCTTTCGATGGCTGTTCCAGTTTTCCTTCAAATATTTGGACGTGCTTGTCACCACGACGGAATTCAACAGGCGGCGCTGGGAGGAAGCGAACCGGAAGAAGGGCATCCGGCTGCAATATAAGGTCATCGGCAATACGGCGGGGGAAATCTATGAGACGATCGACGAGGCCAGACTGCCAAACAACGATTACCTGACCATCGGCTTTGCGGGAAGAATGTGCGATTGGAAGGATTGGCCCCTGGCCGAGCGCATCTGCGAGGAAACGGATCGGAACGATCCCACCGCCCATTATGTGATGTACGTCGTATGCATCGACCCGGCGGACGAAGCGGAAACCAAGGCGATGTTTGAAAGAATGGCTTCCAAATACGGCGACAGATTCCGGGGAAGGATCAACGTTCCGTTCAAGGAGATGGAGGATTTTTACTACGATATCGACGTGTTCGTGCTGACCTCCTGGCCCTATACTGAGTCCTTCGGCAGGACGCTGGCGGAGGCCATGAGCCGCGAAACCGCCGTTTTGACCACCGACGCAGGCGGCGCCGTGGAGGTGGTGAGCAACCCCGCCACGGTACACGGCGCCGCGAAGGAATTTGCGGATCACATTCTGCTTTGGTCGCGGGACAGAGAACAGCTGGCCCTGGAGAAAAAGAGAAATTTCCGGCGGGTGAAGGAAGCTTACACGCTTGAAAAGAACATTTCAGGACATTTGGCGCTCTATTCGGAAGCGAAAAAAATCAGGGACGCCTGATCCCGGCCGGAGGAAAGCAATGCAGACAGTTGGATTGGCGGTCGTCACCTACAAGGACAACTTCGGCAGCGCCCTGCAAACCTACGCGACGCAGCGCGTGCTGAACGATTTGGGCTACGAAACGGGGATTTTTGATATTCAGGGGGTACACCGCGACGTCAACAGGAAAAAGATCGGGTACTATCTCACCCGGGTTTTTCAAAAGGACGAAAGGAAGTACCTGCTGGACAGCCTTTTGAGCCGGGGAAGAAAGAAAACGGCGGTGTTCAGCGACAGGTACGCCGAAAACATGCGCGTCCGCCATCAGATGTACCGGGATTTCAATCAAAAGCATCTGAAATTCCTGCCCCGTGCGGACGGCTGGGCCGCGCTTCGCCGCCAGAGCGCCGCGTGCGGCCACGTGGTGGTCGGCTCCGACCAGCTGTGGCGGCCCTCCAATATCGCGGGCGGATTTTTCACCCTGGAGTTTGTGCCCGACGCCGTGGACAAAATCGCCCTGTCCACCTCCTTCGGCGTGGGCGAGCTGCCCAAAGGGCTGCACCGGCACGCCGCCCGATTCCTGAAGCGCGTCGACAGCATCAGCGTGCGCGAGGAAACCGGGAAGAAGCTCGTTCAGGCGCTCACCGGGCGGGACGTGCCCGTGGTCTGCGATCCCACCATGCTGCTGGACGCGGAGCAGTGGCGCGAAATTCAGCCGGAAAAGCCTTTCATCGACGGCGACTACATCCTGGTTTATTTCATGGGGGACAACCCGCTGCACCGGGAATTTGTCAAAAAGCTCAAGGCGGAGACGGGGTATAAGATCGTCGGGCTGCTGCACGGGGCGACCTATGTGCCGTCGGACGAGGGGCTGGCGGACGAGGAGCCTTACGACGTGGGGCCGGGGGAATTCGTCAACCTCATCCGCCACGCCAAATACATGTGTACGGACTCCTTTCACGGCACGGTTTTCTCCATCCTGAACAGCACGCCCTTCTTCACGTTCCGGCGGTTTGCGGACGGCAGCGGGTTTTCCACCAACGACCGGCTGTATACGCTGCTCGCCTGGACGGGCCTTGCCGGGCGGCTGCTCCGGGGGGATGAAGACGTGAAGGCGTGCATGGAAATGCCCGCGGCCTGGCGGGAAGCGCTGGACAGGGTCGCCGCGAAAAGAGCCGAATCCATGGCCTACCTCACAACCGCGCTGAAGAACGGGGAAAAGAAATGATCGCGCTTGTTCCGAAAGAAAAATGCAGCGGCTGCTCCGCCTGCCTGAACGCCTGTAAAACGGGCGCGCTTTCCATGGAAACCGACGAAACGGGCTTCTGGTTCCCGGTCATCGCTCGGGAAAAATGCGTGGAATGCGGCGCGTGCGTGCGGGCATGCCCCGCTCTGGAAACGCCCGCGTATCAGAGCGACGCGCCGAAGGCGTATATCGCGCAGAACAAGGCGGAGGAAATTCGCAGGCAGTCCACAAGCGGCGGGGCCTTTACGGCCCTCGCGAAGGCCGTGATCGCGAAGGGCGGCGCGGTGTTCGGGGCCGCCATGGACGGAGAATACGCGGTTTCCCACGTTTGGGTGGAAAAGGAAAGCGATTTGGCCCGGTTTCGCGGCTCCAAATACGTGCAGAGCCGGATCGGCCTGGCGTACAGGGAGGCGGAAACGCTTCTGCGGGCGGGCAGGCCGGTGTGCTTCAGCGGCACGCCCTGCCAGATTTACGGCTTGAAGCGGTATTTGGGCCGGGAGTACGAAAACCTGTATACCGTGGACGTCGTGTGCCGGGCGGCGCCGTCGCCGAAGGTGCTTCGGAAGTATTTGGCGTATCAGAAAGAAAAGTATCCGGCTTATGACCGCGTGGTCTTTCGGGATAAGGGCCGGGGCTATTCCTATTCCGGCGTGGCGCTCTACGCGGGCGAAAAGGTATTGTACCGGGGCGGCAGCGAATCCGACCCCTGGCTCCGCCTGTTCCTGGGCGGCTTCTGCAACCGGGAAGCCTGCTATGAGTGCCCTTATCAGACGGGGGCCAGAGCGTCCGATATCACGCTGTGGGATTGCTGGGATACCCAGCGCTACGCGCCGGAGTGGGACGACAACAAGGGCACGACGGCCATGGCGGTGTGGACGGAAAAGGGCGGCGGGCTGGCCGCTTCGGCCGCCGGGGATATGCGGTACAAGGAAATACCGCTGGATTCCCTGCGACACAAGCTGGACAGACAGCCGCTGTCCCGGGCAAAAGCCGACGCGAAAGCGCTGTATCGGGACTGCGACGCCCTGACGCCGAAGCAGTTTATGGAAAAATACGCGCCCCTGCATGGCGGCGTCCGGCTGAAAAGCGGCCTTCGCCGCGCGCTGCACGCGCTTCGTCTTCATGATTTCATCAGAAAGCTGGTTCACAGGGGAAGACGCCAGAGGAATAAAAGCAGATGAAAAAAATCGTTATTTTGACCGCCACCTACAACCATCCCCAAAAGCTGCGGGAGCTGTATGAATCCCTGCTGCAACAGGAGGACAAAGAGTTTTCCTGGGTGATCGTGGACGACGGCAGCGGCCCCGAAACGGAAGAAGTATGCCGGGAAATTCAAAAAGAAAAGCTGCTGGACGTCCTCGTGATGAAGCAGGAAAATTCGGGCAAGGGGAAGGCGACCAACACGGGCATTGACGCCCTGACGCCCGAGGCGGAGTTTTTTGCGGTGATCGACGACGACGAGGTTTTAGCGCCAAACGCGGTAGAGATCATCCGGAAATATACGGAGGCCTACAGGGCGTCCGACTGCGCCGCCATCAATTTCTGCCGGCGGAACGAAAAGGGCGAAATCACGCCGATCCCCTACATCGACAAGGATTATTTCATGTCCGTGCAGGAGCATATTTCCCAAAAAAGGATGACGGGCGGCTATATCGGCTATTTCGTGAAGAAGTTGGGGGACGCGCGTTTTTCCGTCTACGAAAATGAAAAGTATATCGCCCCCTCCACCCTGATGATGAAGGCCACGGCGAAGAATCAGCGGCTGCTTTGGTGCCGCGAAATCATCGGAACCACGGAATTTCTGGAAGGCGGCATCACGAAGCAGGGGCGCAGGCTCAAGGTGAAAAGCCCCAACGGCATGGTGGAGTATTGCGGGCTGATGCAGGGCAGCGGGTCCTCTTTTTTCAACAGGCTGAAATACTCGGCCATGGGTTACGCCTACGCCTCCATCGGCGGAAAGAACGTGCGGGGCAACGAATATTTGAAGGCGTTCAGCAAAATCGCCTATCTGCCCGGAATCGCCCTGGGCGCGTACTGGAAAAGGAAATTCGTCAAGTAAAGCCGGGCTGCGGCGCCGCAGACGGAAAGGACGCCGCCGTTTTCGGCGCGGCCATGGGCGGGAGAAGAGCATGGAAAAGAATCGGGTGCGCGTTTTGCAGGTAACGGGCGGCTTGGGCCAGGGCGGGCTTCAAACCGTTACGATGAACATCGTCCGGTATATGGACAGGGAACGGTTCGCTTTTGATTTTTTGGTTCTCGGCGGGAAAGAAGGGGTTTATGAGCAGGAGGCGGCCCGCTTGGGCTGCCAAATCTTCCGAGCGGAAAAAACAAAGGACACGCTATCCTACTATCAAAGCATCAAGCGGGCGATTCGCGCGCACGGGCCGTATGACGTGGTGATTTCCCACACCTTTCTCAATTCGGGCATCGTGCTGCGCGCGGCAAAAAAGTGCGGCGTAAAAACCTGCGTGGCTTACGCCCACAGCGCCAAGCGCGGCAGGCGCGGCGCGCTCAAGGCCCTGTCCTATCAGGTGCTGCGCCATTGGATCAACCGGTACGCGGATATCAGGGCCGCATGCTCCGGCGCGGCGGGCGCGTATGTGTTTAGGAAAAAGAAGCCGTTTTACGTGATTCACAACGGCGTCAAAACCAGCGATTTCAAATACAGCGAAGCGGCCCGCCGGGAGATTCGGCAAAGCCTGGGGCTTCAGGATCAGTACGTGATCGGAAACGTGGGCCGGTTATCCGCGGAAAAGAACCAGGCGTTTCTCGTGCAGGTATTGAACGAGCTGATTCAATCGGGCCGGGACGCGGTTTTGCTGCTCGTGGGCGAGGGAAACGAGCGGGAGGCGATCGAAAAAGCGGTTCGGGAAACCGGGCTGCAAGAGAAAGTGATCCTGACGGGGGACAGGAGCGACGTACCCGCCCTGCTGTCCGCCATGGACGCGTTTCTGTTTCCGTCCTTTCACGAGGGGCTGGGGATCTGCGCCATCGAGGCCCAGGCGTCCGGCCTGCCGACGATCTGCGCGGATACGGTGCCGAAGGAAGTGGGCATTACGGAGCTTGTTTCCTTCAAATCGCTGCGGGACGGGCCGAAAGCGTGGGCGGAGGAAATCTGCCGCGCCGGGCAGAACGGAAACAGGGAAGCATACTGCCGGGCCGTGGCCGAAAAAGGCTATTCGGTTGAGGCGTGTATCGGAAGGCTCCAGGAAATCATCGACGGTTTTCAGGAACAGACCCGGTAAGAAAAATTTCGGGCCGGTGACGGCGGAGATCCAGAAAGCGGGGAATGCGGATGAACATATATAACGGGATCGTTCTATGGATCATCGGGTTAAACATCCTATTTTCCTGCGCGTTTCCCAAGAAAAAACGGCATTATGTGCTGCTGGTATCCCTTGCGCTGGCTTTGGTCTGCGGCCTGCGGCAGTATCAGACGCTCGGCGTCGATTTGGGCCGGTATTACAGGCATTTTGTTGAAATCGGCTCCATGTCCTTTTTAGAAAGCTTTTCCTATTCCGACGACAGCTCCTTTTTCTACGCGGTCAACTGGCTTTTCAGCATGCTCTCCATTGATTACCAATGGTTCATCGCGGCCATGTCCCTCTTTTGCTGTTTTTCCTTCGGCTGGTACGTCAAAAAGTATTCGGTAAACCCCATGCTTTCCTTTTTCATCTATTTGGGAATGGGCTGCTATTCCTTCCTGTTCAGCGGCCTGCGGCAGTCCATCGCCATGGCCGTGGTTTTGTTCGCCATCGACAGCTATCACAGGAAAAAATACGTGCGGTGCGGCGCCCTGTTCCTGACGGCGATGTTTTTCCATCCCACGGCCATTGTGATTCTGCCCTGGCTGTTGGTCTCGAAAAAGCCGATCAACGACATGGTCATCCTGACATACGGCGTGCTGCTGGTCGTCTGCGTTCTTTTCAGGGTTCAGTTGGGACGGCTCATGACGCTGATCTATAAGGAAAGCTATCTGGACCGATACGAATCGCGCGGCGAAATCGGGGGAACCTTCATTCTCATCGTGATCGTGCTGGCCCTGTATCTGTTTATCAATAAAAAAAGAATCAAGCAAAAGGGCACGGAGGACGCGCGGCTGTTCCATTCGCTGATCATCATGCTGATCATTCAGGTCTTTTCCTCGTTTTCCTACGCGTTTACGAGAATCAATCTGTACTATATGATGGCCTCGTTCTCCCTCCTGGTGCCGAGGATGCTGGATTCCTCCACGTTTTCAAAGCGCTTCATCAAGGACAGGGGCGTTTTGCGTTACGCCGTCGTTTTGGTGTTCATGCTTGTCATGTATCGGCTGTTCATGGGGCATATACGGGGCGAGGATTTATTGAACTACAGATTTTTCTGGCAGAGCATGTAAAGGCGGGGTAACGGGATATGAAAAAAATTGCCATTGTCACGCTGTTCGGGAATACGAATTACGGAAACCGCCTGCAAAATTTAGCGGTGCAGATGATTTTTGAAAAAAGGGGCCTTCAGGCCGATACCCTTGATTTTTACGCGGATAAAACCATAAGACGCCTGCGGGCGCTCAAGCAGTGCGCCATGCTGCTCCGGGGCGACGCCGCCGCGAAAAGAAACAGGGCGCTGAAAAAATTCAACGCGGAATACATTCACGTGCGGCCCGTGTACGCCCCCGGATGGAAAATGCCCGCCGCCTTAAAGAACGAATACGATTTTTTCGCGGTGGGAAGCGACCAGGTATGGAATCCTGAAATCCGCAGGGGCCAGCGGGACATCCTTTTTCTGAAATTCGCGGACGAGGCGCAGCGCGTCGCCGTCGCGCCCAGCATCGGCATTTCGCGGATCGCCGACGCGGACAGGGAAGAGTACAGAGAAAACCTGCGGGGCTTTCCTTATTTATCCTGCCGGGAGGACGCGGGGGCGGAAGAAATTCAAAGGATCGCGGGAAAAGAGTGCGCGCATCTGATCGACCCCACCTTAGCCATTTCTCCCCGGGAATGGCGGCAGGCCGCCTCCGCCGCGCGTAATGAAGCGGGGCGGAAATACGCCGTGGCTTTTTTCCTGGGCGGGCTGGGAGAAGAGATCAAAAGCCGGATCCTGGCTTATTGCGCGGAAAAGCAGCTTGACCTGAAAATGATCACCAACCGCGAAAACAACGCCGGCCCCCTTTCGCCCCTGGCCTTTGTCAATTTGATCGACCGCGCCGCCATGGTGTTTACGGATTCTTTTCACGGAACGGCGTTTTCCGTCAATCTCGAAACCCCGTTTTACGTGTTTGACCGGGTGGACCGCGCCCAGAATAACAACAGAACCACGTCCCGGATCGAATCGCTGGTGAAAATGTTTGGGCTGCAGGAGCGCCGCAACGCTTCCGCCTTTGCGGAGGCGTGCGATTTTTCAGCCGCGGAAAACCGGCTCGCGCGGGAGCGGGAGAAGTTTGACGCGTTTATTGATCGGTCCCTGGGGATCGAAGGGCGGGAGTGATGCGTTTTGAAGCATGGCAATAAGCAGATCAGAGTAGGCGCCATTCTTTCCTATTTGCACATCGCGCTGGGCGTGGTCATCACCTTGCTGTATACGCCCTTCATGATTCGGATCCTCGGAAAGAACGAATACGGGCTGTACAACACGGTGGCCGCCGTTGTTTCCTCTCTTTCCATCCTGAATTTGGGCTTTGGAAGCAGCTATGTGCGCTTTTACAGCAAATATAAGGCCGAGAACCAGGAGGAAGAGATCGAAAAGCTGAACGGCATGTTTCTGATCATTTTTTCGGTCATCGGCTTCGTCGCCCTGCTTTGCGGCCTGTTTTTATCCAATCACCTGAGCCTTGTTTTCGATAAGGGCCTGACGGAATCGGAGCTTCATACGGCCAGGATCCTGATGCTGCTGCTGACCGCAAACCTGACCGTTTCCTTCCCCGCCAGCGTGTTTACGTCGATCATCACCGCCAACGAACGGTTCATCTATCAGAAGATCATGGTGCTGCTCAAGCAGCTCGCAAGCCCCCTGATCTGCATTCCCCTGCTTTTGATGGGCTTCGGGTCCGTGGGCATGGTGGTCTGCACGGTGGCGGTGAGCCTGTTTATCGACGCCTACAATATTCTGTTCTGCGTGAAAAAGCTGCGCGTCCGCTTCCTGTTCCATCATTTTGACTGGACCATTTTCAAGGGCCTGGCGGTCTATTCCTCCTTTATCGCCATCAACATGATCGTCGACCAGGTAAACCTGCACATCGACAAATTTTTGCTCGGCCGGTTTTGCGGCACGGCTGCCGTGGCGGTCTATTCCATGGGCTATTCGCTGTACGTCCATTATCACGCCTTTTCCACGTCCATTTCCAATTTGTTTATCCCCCGCGTCCATCATATCTGGAACGATACGAAGAAAACCGTTCAGGAAAAAAACGCCCAGCTGTCGGAGATGTTCGCCGACGTGGGCCACATCCAGTTCATGATCCTGCTGCTCATATGCAGCGGCCTGATTATTTTCGGGAAGCAGTTCATCGCCTTCTGGGTGGGCCACAACTATGACAACAGCTATTATGTGACGATCATTTTGGCCGTTTCCGCGATCGTTCCGCTGACGCAGAACGTGGGCATCGAAATTCAGAGGGCGAAAAACAAGCACCAGTTCCGCTCCATCCTGTACGGCCTGATGGCGATCATCAACCTCATCACGAGCATCCATTTATGCCAGATTTACGGAGAAATTGGCAGCGTCACCGGAACGGCCATTTCCTTCATCGTGGCGAACACAATCATCATGGATATTTATTACCACAAAAAGCTGGATATCAACGTGTGCATCTACTGGCGGCGGGTTTCCAAGGTCTTTCTCAGCTGCGTCCCCGCCTACGCGGTGGGCGTCCTGCTGTGCCGCGTGCTGGATACCTACGTATTCATCAATCTGGCCTTGGCGATCTTTGTTTACACGGTCTGCTATCTGCTGTGCCTGTACTTCCTGGGCCTGACGGACCAGGAAAAGAAAACCGTACACGGCTATATGGACAAAATCAAACGAAAAATCCACGCCAAACGGCGGTAAACCCCGCCATTTCTCGCTTCAATGCTTGTCAAAAAGGGGCAGTTGTAGTATAATATGGAATGGATGATTGTCTTGCGTTTTTTTGACTGTCAGCACCCAGCTTCATGAAATAACCGGCGGCCCCCTCGCGCGCCGGATTTGACCGTTTATCTGCCGACCGATTTCAGGAAAGGAGGAACAAGATGAAAAGCCGCGCCGCGTCTTTGCTTTTTCTCTCGGTAATCATATTGCTCCTCTGCCTTGGAACGGCGGCAGGAGAGGAAGGGCCGGTCTTTGTGCTGCCCGCCGGGCTGGTGGAGATCGAGGAAGAAGCGTTTTCGGGAACGGCGGTTCAGAACGTGGTTCTGCCCGACGGCCTGCAAAGCGTTGGAGACAACGCCTTTGAAAACACCGAAGAATTAAAGGACGTATACGTGCCCTCCTCCGTGGAGACGCTGTCGGATTCGGCCTTCCCCGAGAACGGGCAGCTGGTGATCCACGGCACGGAGGGGAGCGCCGCCCAAAAATGGGCGGAAAAGCACCACGTCGCCTTTGCGCCGAGGACTGCCTGGCGGACAACGGCCCAGGACGAAAAACCCAAGGATTCCCCCGATGCAGAGATCGGCCTCCTCCAGAAGGGAGACGGCCTTCCGGGGCCGATGAACAGGTTCTCCCGGGCGAGGGCCGACGGAAAGAGCATGCGCCCCCAGGATCGGGCGGAGCTGAATCCCATTGATTACAAGTTCCCGTGACCTCATGCAAGTGAGACGCCCGCTCATGCGCGGGGAGCCGCGTACCGGCTCAATCCAAACCGCGCATCCATTGCATGATAAGGAGATTTCAATGAAAAACAACCGTGTATTGAGTTTGATCCTCTCTCTTATGATGCTGTTCACCGTCGTTTTCCCCACCGGCGTGTACGCCGAGGAGCCGGAAGGACAGGAAATTGTCGCCGAAGCGCAGCCTGCCGTTGCGGAAACCAATGCGAACGCCGCCCCGGAAACGAAGCCCGCTGTTGAAGAACAGCCCGCCGTCCAAGAACAGCCTGCCGCCCAGGAGCAGCCCGCCGCCCAGGAGCAGCCCGCTGTCGAAGAACAGCCCGCCGCCCAGGAGCAGCCCGCTGTCGAAGAACAGCCTGCTGTCGAAGAACAGCCCGCTGATGAAGAACAGCCCGCTGATGAAGAACAGCCCGCTGATGAAGAGCAGCCCGCCGACGAAGAACAGCCCGCTGTCGAAGAACAGCCCGCCGACGAAGAGCAGCCCGCTGACGAAGAACAGCCCGCCGACGAAGAACAGCCCGCTGACGAAGAACAGCCCGCTGATGAAGAACAGCCCGCCGACGAAGAGGCGGAAGAAGAAGAACCCGAGCTTTTTGAACGCGGCTATGTCCGCATGGCGAACGGCGCGACCACCGTTTACGCCTCCGAATCCAGGCGCGATGAACTGGGCACGCTGGCCGGCGGATCCGTGGTGTACGCCGTGGTTTCCTCCCGCGCGGCCGACGAAGCGGATACCTGGCTGAGGATCGTGTTTGACACCAAGGAAGCCCGGGAAGCCGACGGCGCGCTGGTGAGCGGCTATGTGCAGTTCAAGAGCGTTTCCGTCCTGTCCGAGGAATCGGTCGACCAGCTGAAGCAGTCCCTGAAAAACGATCACGCAGTTCGCAGCTACGGCGACAATCCGCTGCCCGCGGTTTCCTTCACCCTGAAAGTGGAAGAAGCTGTCGAAGAGCAGCCCGCTGTCGAAGAACAGCCCGCTGACGAAGAACAGCCCGCTGTTGAAGAACAGCCCGCTGACGAAGAACAGCCCGCTGACGAAGAACAGCCCGCTGTCGAAGAGCAGCCCGCTGTCGAAGAAGAACCCGACGACGAGGATGAAGAGGAAGAAGACGACGGAGAACCCACCATTGTGATCGACACTTTGGAAGACGAAATCGTCGTGGACGATCCCATGGCTTCTCCCGCCGCCAAGCCCCAATTCACCACCCAGCCGGTCAACGGCGCGGCCGAGCTGAACAGCGCCGTTACCTTCACCGCCGCCGCGTCCGACGCCACCAGCTATCAGTGGCAGGCCGACAAGAATAACGGCAAGGGCTGGAGCAAGCTGACCAACGGCACCACCTGGCGGATCGCCACCACGGAGAACGGGACCACCCTGACCTTCGACGCCACCACCGCCAGAGCGACCTACAAGTTCCGCTGCGTTGCCACCAATGACAACGGCAGCACCGCGTCCAACGAAGTGATCCTGATCATCGGCACGCTCCCCGAGTTCACCACGCCGCCGGAAGACGCCATGGCCGAACTGAACGAGATGGCCGTCTTCACCGCCGAGGCCTCCAACGCCGAAAGCTATGAGTGGCAGGCCGACAAGAACAACGGCAAGGGCTGGAGCAAGCTGACCAACGGCACCACCTGGCAGATCGCCCCCACCGAAAGCGGCACCGGCACCACCCTTTCCTTCCTGGCGACCGCCGCCAGGGCGACCTACAAATACCGCTGCGTCGCCATCAACGCGGACGGCAGCGTGGAATCCGAAGAAGTGTTCCTGGTCATCGGTTCCCCCAATACCAAGCCCGTGTTCACCTCGCAGCCGCAAAACGCCGTGGCTGCCGTGAACGAGATGGCCATCTTCACCGCCGAAGCGTCCAATGTTGACAGCTATCAGTGGCAGGCCGACAAGAACAACGGCAAGGGCTGGAGCAAACTGACCAACGGCACCACCTGGCAGATCACCGAAAGCGAAGGCGGCACCACCCTTTCCTTCACGGCCACCGACGCCAGGGCGACCTACAAGTATCGCTGCGTCGCCACCAACGCGGACGGCAGCACGGAATCCAACGAAGTGACCCTGTCTATCCTCGCGCTCCCCGTGTTCACCACGCAGCCGGAAGACGCCCTGGCCGCCGTAAACGAGCCGGTCGTCTTCACCGCCGCGGCCTCCAATGCCGACAGCTACCAGTGGCAGGCCGACAAGAACAACGGCAAGGGCTGGAGCAAGCTGACCAACGGCGCCACCTGGCAGATCGCCGAAAACGAAGGCGTTACCACCCTTTCCTTCACGGCTACCGATGCCAGGGCGACCTACAAGTTCCGCTGTGTCGCCGTCAACACGACTGGCAGCACCCCCTCCGACGAAGTGACCCTGACCATCGACAACCCTGTGGTCGCCGTCAAGCCCGCGTTCACCACCCAGCCGCAAAACGCCGTGGCTGCCGTGAACGAAATGGCCATCTTCACCGCCGAAGCGTCCAACGCCGACAGCTACCAGTGGCAGGCCGACAAGAACAACGGCAAGGGCTGGAGCAAACTGACCAACGGCGCCACCTGGCAGATCACCGAAAGCGAAGGCGGCACCACCCTTTCCTTCACGGCCACCGAAGCCAGGGCGAACTACAAGTTCCGCTGCGTCGCCACCAACGCGGACGGCAGCACCCCCTCCGACGAAGTGACCCTGACCATCCTCACGCTCCCCGCCTTCACCTCGCAGCCGCAAAACGCCGAGGCCGCCTTAAACGAGCTGGCCATCTTCACCGCCGAAGCGTCCAATGTTGACAGCTACGAGTGGCAGGCCGACAAGAACAACGGCAAGGGCTGGAGCAAGCTGACCAACGGCGCCACCTGGCAGATCACCGAAAGCGAAGGCGGCACCACCCTTTCCTTCACGGCCACCGTTGCCAGGGCAAACTACAAGTACCGCTGCGTCGCCGTCAACACGGCTGGCAGCACCCCCTCCGACGAAGTGACCCTGACCATCCTCGCGGCCCCGGTGTTCACCACGCAGCCGCAAAACGTGCAAACCGCCGCGAACACGCCTGTCACCGTCACCGCCGCCGCGTCCGGCGATGCCACCTATCGGTGGCAGACCTACCTGGACGACGTTACCGGCTGGATCGACCTGCTTGAGGGCGATCTCTGGCAGGGCGTTGACACCGCCACCCTGACCTGCAGCGCCACCGTCGCCAACGCCGAATTTGACGTGCGCTGCGTCGCCACCAACGCCGGCGGCAGCACGGCATCCGACGCTGTGGTTGTGACCGTCCTTCCCGACGTTCCCCTGCCCACCTTCACCGCGCCGCTCACGGACGTTTCGGCCGCGCTGAACACGCCCGTCGTCTTCACCGCCACCGCCAACGACGCCGACAGCTATGAATGGCAGGCTGACAAGAACAACGGCAAGGGCTGGAGCAAGCTGACCAACGGCACCACCTGGCAGATTGCCGAAAACGAAGAGGGCACCACCCTGACCTTCACGGCCACCGCCGCCAGGGCGACCTACAAGTACCGCTGCGTCGCCATCAACACCACCGGCAGCACCCCCTCCGACGAAGTGTTCCTGATCATCATCACGGCCCCAGCGTTCACCACGCAGCCGGAAGACGCCGCGACCGAAGTGGAAAACGCCGTCACCTTCACCGTGGCCGCGTCCGGCGATCCCACCTATCAGTGGCAGGTCTACCAGAAAGACGACGACACCTGGGTCGATCTGGAAGAGACCGACGAATGGCAGGATGTTGATACCGATACCCTGACCTTCACCCCCGCCGAAGACGGCGTCACCTATCAGGTGCGGTGCGTTGCCACCAACGCCGCCGGCAGCACCGCCTCCGACGAAGCGACCGTGACCGTCGGCACGCCCACCGTCGAGGATAACGGTGTGGTCTACAAGAAACTGACGGATACGACCTGCGCCGTGGTTGCTTACACGGGCAACGCTTCCACCCTGGAAATCCTGGGTAAGGTGGGCGACTGGACCGTGACGGAAATCGGCCAGAGCGCCTTCGAGGGCAATACCACGCTGGTCTCCATTGATCTGCCCGACAGCATCACCGTGATCCGCGCGTATGCCTTCAAGGGCTGCACCAGCCTGAGCGAAATGAAGTAACCCCATCCGGAGGCCGTAAAAAGCTTCCGTGAAGACAAAGGAAGTCTCCCGGGCCGAAAGGCCTGGGAGATTTCCTGTTTATTCGTTACTGCTCAGCCTTCGGCTTCGCAGTAACGCGCGGGCGGGGATTCCATCCCCCCGCGTGCCCCCCTCGATGCCGTTTCCCGTTGGTTCTTCCAGGTCGGCTGAGCGGTAACGTTTTTTGGCGAATAATCCTTATACGGGCTTGCCAAAATCGCGTTCATGGGGTATAGTGAAGGAAAGGAAACGAACGCGGACGGAGGCGAGGAAGCGTGAAAAAGCGATTGGCCGCGCTGGCGGCGGCGATGTGTGCGGGGCTTTTGCTGCTTGGAATACCGGCGGGAGGTGCCCGCGCGGAAACGATCGTGGGAACCATCCCCACCGAGGCGGTAACGGAAAAAGCGGACGGCGAAGGGGACCGGCAGGCGCTGGTGGAAGGCTACATTGAAAAAACGCTGTACGCGGGAACCAAAACCACGGCGACGCGGAGCGTGCAGCTGGCCGGGAACAACCTGACGGGAACCAATAAAATGCTGTATTTGGCGCTGAGCGATCAGATTGCCCAGGTGGCCGCCGGTACGCTGACCTCCACGGTGTTTACCTTCCCGGTGGAGGACGTGTACGAACAGGTGACGTTTACCAAGGAAGAATTGGGCGTGGACGCCCTTGTGGCGAACGGGAGCTTTACCGCCGAAGCCGTGGAGGCCGTAACCAACGTCCTCCGAAGCTTCGACCTGGGGGAAGTCCTTCACGCCCTGATGGCGGACTGCCCCTATGAGCTGTATTGGTACAATAAAGGGCCGGGCGGCGGATGCAGAATCGAATACCCAAGCTTTGGCACCAATGGCTATTCGGTGACCCTGATGGGCAATGTGACGTTCAAAATGTCGGTGGCGCAGGAATACGCGGCGGGTTCCTATGAAACGGACCCCTCGGTGGGCCAGACGGTGAACACGGCGGCGCAGAACGCCCAGGACATCGCGGATCAGTATAAGGACCTGGACGATTTCGCGCGCCTGACGGCGTACAAAAACGCCATTTGCGAGCTGGCTTCCTACAACTACGACGCGGCGTACAATGCCAGTACGCCCTACGGCAACCCCTGGCAGCTGATTTGGGTGTTCGACGGCGACCCGGAAACCAACGTGGTGTGCGAGGGGTATTCCAAGGCGTTCCAGTATTTGAACGAGCTGTCCAAGCGCGGCCTGAGGGTCATCTCTCCCAGCGGCACCATGGATGGCGGCAACCATATGTGGAACGTGGTGACCATGGGCGACGGGAAAAATTATCTGGTGGACGTGACCAACTGCGATACCGGCATGGTGGGCTATCCGGACAAGCTGTTCCTGGCGGGCTGTGTATCGGGCAGCGCGGAGGAAGGCTATGTGATTCCCGCGGACAGCAGCCGGATCGTGTACGTGTACGGCAAGGACGTGTACAGCGCGGATCAGCTCAAAATTGCCGGGTGGCGGTACTTAGACGGCAAGCCTCCGGCGCCCACGTTTGTCACGGCGGTGGGAACGGTGTACGAGCATCAGGAAGCCGCGTTCGCGTATTGGAACGCGGGCTACGAATACGACAGCTTTTTGGCTCAAATCACCTATCAGCCCGCCGACGGGGAACCGGAAACCGCGCAGGAAGCGGCGGAACTCGGCCAGGACGGCGCCTGGCGCTTTGTGCCGGGAGATTTTGGCTCCGGCGCGTTCAGCATCCGCTTTGCGGGCGTTCGGGACGAGGTAGCCAGCGACTGGTCCGCTTCCCTGGCGTGTACCGCCCTGGATTTTTCGGCCTATACGCCCTCCGCCTACACCTTCAGCAGCGCCGTGGGTTTCCCCGGCTATCAGGTAGCGGTGCAATTGGAGGACGAGACGGAAACGGTGGTTCTCCCCAACGGGGACACGGTGGACTGCCAGGACGGCACGGTGCTGGTTCCCCTGGAGGAAACGGGAGAAATCCCCTTCGCTTTGGCGATTCAGTGGCGGGAAAAGGTTTCCGCCTTTGGGGCGGCGGTCACGGTGACGGTGGAGGCCCTGCCCACGGAGGACGTGCTGGAAATCCCCGAAGGCACGCAGGTGATCGAGCAGGAGGCGTTCCGGAACATCGGCGCGGAGCGGGCGATCCTGCCGGACAGCGTGGAGCAGGTTGGCGCTTACGCCTTTGCGGATAATTCCGCCCTGCGTCTGGTGGAGCTTCATCAGCCTGCCCTGGATGAAACAGCCTTTGACAACTGCCCCAACGCGGTGCTGTGTACCGACGATGTGGCCTGGGGCTACCAGTTGGGCATGCCCTTCCTGGTGAAATGACGAAAAAAACGATACATTTTAATGAAAAAACGGCTGCCCGCAACGGACAGCCGTTTTCTTGTGGTTTTGTTATCAGAACTGCTGCATATCCTCGATATACTGCTTGAGTTCGGAAACGGGGATGCGCTTCTGTTCCATGGTGTCGCGGTCGCGGACGGTGACGGTGCCGGTTTCCTCGGTCTCAAAGTCCACGGTGATGCAGACGGGGGTGCCCACCTCGTCCTGGCGGCGGTAGCGCTTGCCGATGGAACCGGTCTCGTCGTAGTCCACCATGAAGTATTTGCTCAGTTCTTCATGGATCTGGGTGGCCAGGCCGCCCAACTTGTTCTTTTGCAGGGGCAGCACGGCGGCCTTGAAGGGGGCCAGGGCGGGATGCAGGTGCAGCACGGTGCGCACGTCGCCGCCCTCCAGCTCTTCTTCCTCGTAGGCGTTGCAGAGGAACGCCAGGGTCACGCGGTCCGCGCCCAGAGAAGGTTCGATGACATAGGGGATATAGCGCTCGTTGGTCACGGGGTCGATGTATTCCATGCTCTCGCCGGAGGTGTTCTGGTGCTGGGTCAGGTCGTAGTCCGTGCGGTCGGCGATGCCCCACAGTTCGCCCCAGCCGAAGGGGAACAGGAATTCAAAGTCCGTGGTGGCCTTGGAATAGAAGGCCAGCTCTTCCTTGCTGTGGTCGCGCAGGCGCAGGGCTTCTTCCTTGATGCCCAATTTCA
>JAFSNT010000034.1 GCA_017443295.1 Clostridia bacterium | reverse complement strand
GGTCATGCCGTAAATGCCGTTGTTGATGAAGAAGGTGGTGAACTTTTCCCCGCGCACGGCGGCGTGAATGATTTCGCCGGTGCCGATGGAGGCCAGGTCGCCGTCGCCCTGGTAGGTGAACACGATCTTATCCGGGTGTACGCGCCGGATGCCGCTGGCAACGGCGGGCGCGCGGCCATGGGCGGCCTCGCACATATCCACGTTCATGTACTGGTGGGCCATGACGGAGCAGCCGATGGGAGCCACGCCGACGGTGTTGCCCAGCATGCCCATTTCGTCCAGCACCTCCATGATCAGCCGGTGGGCGATGCCGTGGGTGCAGCCGGGGCAGTAATGGGTGGGCATTTCGGTCATGCCCTTGGTGTATTCAAAGATGGGCTTCATTTCAATCCCTCCAATACAGCCTTTGCGCGTGCCGCCACTTCCGGCGTAGTGGGCACCATGCCGCCGGTGCGGTGGGCCAGGTATACGGGCAGACGGCCGTTCAGCGCCAGCTTCACGTCGGTGATCATCTGGCCCATGGACAGTTCGGCGGAAATGACGGCCTTGGTGGTGCCGAAGTCGATCTCGTCAAAGGCTTTTTCCGGGAAGGGCCACAGGGAAATGGGCCGGATGAGGCCCGCCTTGATGCCCTGGGAGGCCAGGATTTCGCAGGCTTCCCGGCAGATGCGGGCGGTGGTGCCGAAGGCCACGAACACGACTTCCGCGCCCTTCAGGTTTTCGGTCTCGTACTTCGCCAGCTCTTTTTCCATCTGGGCGTATTTTTTGAACAGCTTTTCCACGTGCTCTTCCAGCTTTTCGGGCTGCATGCGCAGGGACTTCACCACCCGGCGGTTCTGGTCGCCGCCCCGGTCGGCATAACCGGTGCAGGCCCAATCCCGCTTGCCCGCGATTTCATTGGGCGCAAGCACAGGCTTGAATTCCGGCAGGCGCACGGGTTCCATCATCTGGCCGATCATGCCGTCGGCCAAAATCATGATGGGATTGCGCCAGTACTGGGCCATTTCGGTGCCCGCGTACAGCATATCCACGGCTTCCTGGATGGAAGCGGGGGCGAACACGGGAATCTTATAGTCGCCGTTGCCGCCGCCCCGGGTGACCTGGTAATAGTCCGCCTGGGCGGGCTGAATGCCGCCGATGCCGGGGCCGCCGCGGCTGACGTTCATGGCCAGCAGCGGCACTTCGGCGGAGCAAAGGAAGCTCATGCCCTCCTGCATCAGGGCGATGCCGGGAGAGGAAGAGGAAATAAACACGGTGCCGCCGGCGCTGCCCGCGCCATACGCCATGTTGATGGCCCCCAGCTCGCTTTCCGCCTGCACGAAGCAGCCCCCGTGCTTGGGCAGCTCCCGGCTCATATACTCGGGAACCTCGCTCTGGGGGGTGATGGGATAACCGAAATACAGCCGCGCGCCGCCGCGGATGGCGGCCTCGGCAAAGGCCTCGTTGCCCTTCATCAGCACTTTATCGGTGATCATTGGTCGCCCTCCTCCAACTGATAAATGGCTATCGCGCCGTCAGGACACATCAGCGCGCAGCTTTGGCAGCCGATGC
Organism: Clostridia bacterium; assembly: GCA_017443295.1. GTDB lineage: Bacteria > Bacillota > Clostridia > Christensenellales > Aristaeellaceae > RUG563. The sequence continues at coordinate 30,510 of JAFSNT010000034.1, read as the reverse complement.
ACGCTTCCTGGTTCACGGCGCAGGCGGGGTGATACCCCTTGGCATTGACGGTGGCCGCCATGCCGATGACGCCCTTGGGGCATACGGAACGGCACAGCTCGCAGCCCTTGCACTTTTCCGGACGGAAAACCAGCTTAAACGCCCGCATACTTATTTCTCCTTCCCAATTTTTCTATAGGTAATCGTTCAGTCATAGGGAAGCAGTGATAAAAGTGAAAAGTGGAAAGTGAAAAGTGGTATTTTTATAGTCTGTGCAAACAGAGACCGGACAAATTGTCATCTATCCTGATTTTCACTTTTCACTTTTCAATTTCCACTTTTTCTGCCCCTTCGGCTGAACAGTTACTATTTATCCAGGTAAGCGGGCCGCATGTACAGGCCCAGAGGATGCAGGGGCGCAATGCCCTTGAGTTCCTCTGGCTGAACGATGCCCGCGGGATAACAGGTGAATAATAAAGGAATGTGCATATCCTCCGACAGGGCTTTGGCCTTTTCGTACCCTTCCCGGATGATGTCCGCAGTGGTTTCCCGGAGCAGGTGGGTATTGTTTACCAGCCCCGTTACCCGTATCTGCAATTCATTCTGAATGGCTTCCACATGCTCCCGGGCCGTTTCCACCGTCAGCGTCTCGTACCGGCGGAAATTCACCACCGCCCACAGCTCGTGGTCATTTCCCTCAAAATACTTGCCGAACTGGCGCAGCACCCGCGCCCCGGCGTCGTTGCCGCCAAGGTCGATGATGGTCTGGCAGCCTTCGTCCTCCAAAGGAGCGCGGAGGGCGGCGGTCAGGGCGGGAAGCTCCGCCGTCGCGCCGGTGGAATGGAAGGAGTCGCCGTAGACGGAAACGCCGTGGGCCTCCAAAATGTCCATCCGTTCCCTGGAACGGAAATAGGGGTTCGCCACGTCTAAGTCCACAATGGCAAGCCGGGGATAATCCCTCGTTTTTGCCTGGGTCAATTCCATGGCTAAGCTCACCGCCAATTCCGTTTTCCCGCTGCCGTAATGGCCCGCGATCACGGTCATGCGCCGCATGGCTCTCCCTCCTTCCCGTTCAAAAGGGTACCATGTCATTATGAAACCGTGCGCGGAAAATGTCAACCATTAAATACTGTATTTCTTTTGTATGGCGGCGATAAATCCGTCCATTTGCCTGTTGACAATTCTTTTTCGATCTGCTAAACTACTTCCAATCGCATACCGAAAGGCGATGACGAAGAAGGCGGATGGAATGTCCACCCACAGAGAGCCGGGGGCGCTGAAAACCGGCGGCGGGGATCCATCAGGCTGTGGCTTCCGAGCCGGGCTTCTGAACAGGGGCGGTTCCCCCAAGTAGGATGCTCCGCGAACGCCGCGTCAGTGCGAAGGGCTTCATGGGAGTCCATAAGGGGCGCGATCACACCGCGCAATTTGAGTGGTACCGCGAGCTGATGCTTATTCAGCCCGTCTCAAAGAAACACTTTGGGGCGGGCTTTTGTCTGCCCCGCGAGAGGGAGAGTGGAGAGTTGAGAGCGGAGCGTTGAGATCATAGGGTCTGCTCATTCCGCGCACTGTATTCAGCTATATAAAATCTCAACTCTCAACTCCCAACTCTCAACTCTTTTCATAGGAGGGAACGAAAATGCCAACCCAGGCCCCCGAAATGCTGCGGGACGTGGCCGCCCGTATCCGCGAACTGAAAGATATCGCAGGCTATACCACCGCCGATCTGGCCCGCATGACGGGCTTTTCCGAGGCGGACTGCGCCTGGTATGAAACCGGCAGCGTGGAAATGCCCTTTTCCTTTGTCCACAAGTGCGCCGCCGCCTTCGGCGTGGACATCGTGGATCTGATCGAGGGCACCAGTCCCCGCCTGTCCAACTACACCGTCACCCGCCACGGGGAAGGCGAGGTGGTCACGGACATCAAGGGCATCAAGATGCTGAACCTGGCCCCCATGTTCCGCAAGCGCATCGTGGAGCCGTATCTCACCCGCTATTCCTATGACCCCGCCCTCCAGGCGGCCCCCATCGAAACGGTGAGCCACCCCGGCCAGGAATTTGACTACATCCTGTCCGGCGTGCTGCGCGCCCAGATCGGCGAGCATACGGAAACCCTGCGGGCGGGCGATTCCGTGTTCTTCGATTCCTCCACCCCCCACGGCCTCATCGCCGCCGAGGGGCAGGACTGCGTGTTCTTAGCCGTGGTCATCCCCGGCGAGGAAACGGAGTACAATCCCCACATCCACGACGCCGCCGCCCCGGCGCAGCAGGCCCAGTCCATCATCGCCGACCGGTTCGTGGACGCCAAGGTCAACGACAAGGGCACGCCGGTTTCCGTCCATTACCACGATATCGAGCGCTTCAATTTCGCCTTCGATATCATGGACGAGCTGGCCAAGGAGCATCCCGATCAGCTTGCCATGGTGCATTTGGACATCAACAAGAAGGAGCGCCGCTTCTCCTTCCTGGATTTCCACAAGATGAGCAACCGGGCCGCCAATTACTACAAGTCCTTAGGCATCAAAAAGGGCGACCGGGTGATGCTGGTGCTGCGCCGCCAGTATCATTTCTGGATCACTATGCTGGCCATGGAAAAGATTGGCGCGGTGGTGATCCCCGCCACGGATCAATTGCTTTGCAAGGATTATATTTACCGCTTCCAGACCGGCGAGGTCAGCGCCGTGGTGTGTACCAGCCACGGTCAGGCGGCGGGCGAAATCGAAAAGGCCCTGCCGGAGTGCCCCGGCATCAAGACGCTGGTATTCTGCGGCGGTCAGCGGGACGGCTGGCACGATTTCGACAGCGAATACAGCGTGTTTTCCTCCCACTTCGACCGCACGGAGGATTCCGCCTGCGGCGACGATCCCCTGCTCATGTTCTTTACCTCCGGCACCACGGGCTATCCCAAGCTGGTGTGCCACAGCCACAAGTACCCCCTGGGCCATTACATGACCGCCAAGTTCTGGCATAACGTCCTGCCGGGCCAGCTGCACCTGACCATCTCGGACACCGGCTGGGCCAAGGCCTGCTGGGGAAAGATTTTCGGCCAGTGGATGTGCGAAGCCGCCCTGTTCGTATACGATTTCGACCGCTTCCACGCCGACGATATCCTGCCCCTGTTCAAGCAGTACGGCATCAAAACCTTCTGCGCGCCGCCCACCATGTACCGCATGCTGATCAAGGAGGACTTGAGCAAGTACGACCTAAGCTCCATCCGTTACGCCACCATCGCGGGGGAGGCCCTGAACCCCGAAGTGTTCCAGAAATTCAAGGAAGCCACGGGCATCACCATCATGGAGGGCTTCGGCCAGAGCGAAAGCGCCATCATCATCGGCAACCTCACCGGCATGACCCCCAAGCCCGGCTCCATGGGCAAGCCCGTGCCCCTCTACGACGTTGATTTGGTCGATCCCAGCGGCAACCCCGTGCCCGTTGGCGAGGTGGGCGAAATCGTCATTCACACCGGGGAAAACAACCCGCCCTGCGGCCTGCTGACCGGCTACTACGGCAGCGACGACAAGAACGTGAACGGCAACTGGCACGACGGCCTCTACCATACCGGCGACACTGCCTGGCGGGACGAGGACGGCTACTTCTGGTACGTGGGCCGGGTGGACGACCTGATCAAGTCCTCCGGCTACCGCATCGGGCCTTTCGAGATCGAAAGCGTCATCATGGAGCTGCCCTACGTGCTGGAGTGCGGCGTCAGCGCCGCGCCGGACCCCGTCCGCGGCCAGGTGGTCAAGGCCAGCATCGTGCTGGTGAAGGGCAAGGAAGGCAGCGAGGAACTCAAGAAAGAAATCCAAAGCTACGTAAAGCAGCGCACCGCGCCCTACAAATACCCCCGCATCGTGGTTTTCCGGGATGAACTGCCCAAGACTACCAGCGGCAAGATTCAGCGCGCTTTGCTGTGAGGCCTTTTCCGGGAAAAACCGTTCTTTGAAGGACAACCGCATAAACTTCTGCATAAACTTCGGGCGTCGGAATGAATTCCGACGCCCGTTGTTTTTGGTTCAGTTGTTCAGTTGTTCACCGTGCCGTTGTCGGCCTGGGCTTTTGAATCGGTGCTGACCTCGCCTTTTTCCGTCATGAGGCTGTCGTACACGTCGCTCCTGACGATGACGAAAGGCGTGAAGCCGAAATTCGCTTTGTCCATGCCCAAACGATCCAGGTCAAAGTGGAGCATGCCGTCCTGCACCTGCACGGGAACGCTGACCAGCTTGCCCGCCACGCAGAGCAGCACATACACCATTTCGCCTTCCAGCTGCCCGTCGTAGGCGCTGTTCAGGCCGGCCAGGCTGATCTCGAAGCGCATCAGGCTGTCGCACACGTGGTCTTCTTCGGAGAAGATGCCCAGGACGAAGTCGCCGATGGCGTGCTGATCGCGAACCAGCGCCCAAAGCGTCTTGCTGGCGTCGTTCTTCGCGCCGTCGATCAGAGCCTGATAGATTTCGGGGCTGCCGTTGGCCGCGCAGTGTTCGCTGTAGGCCGTCGTATCTTCGCCGCAGGCGTACTGTTCCAGCAGCTCCGGATAGGTCTGCATGGCGTAGTGCGCGGTGCTGAGTACCTTCAGCTTGGCTGTTTCGGTGAACGCGCCCAGTACGGCGATCTGGCTGATTTCATCCTTCAGCAGCCGCCAGCCGTGGGCGGTAACGACGTACGCATTGCCCCAGATGGAGGTCACGTCCATATTGCCGGACACGTTGGCGCGGAGAGGATCGTCCTCGGAACCCACGTCGTACCCGGCGGTGATCGTCAGGTCGTGCGCGTTGATAGTGCCGTCAGGCGTCTGTCCCAGGCTGCCGGCGGTGTCGATGTCCACCGTCTTGCCGGAGATTTCCTTCACGGTCAGCTCGTCGGAGCGGTTGTCGATGTACACATCCTGGCCCACGGCGGTGATGGTGTCCACGTTGGTGGTGATGGGGTTGTCTTCCGTACCGATGTTGCCGGTGGTGCGGATGGTCAGGTCGCTGGCGTCGACCTCCGTGCCTTCCTTCCGGATCACGTCGCCGTCGGCGGTGATATCGGCGTTCTTGGCTACGATGTCGCCCAGGGTGACGCCGCCGGTCACGTCCACGCCCACGTCGTCGCCGCGGAGGCTGATTTCATCCGTATCCAGGGTGAGGGCTGTGCCGTCCGCTTTGCCGATGGTGGCGTTCTCGTCGCCGGTAGAAACGGCGTTGAGCGTTACGTCTGTGCCGGAGATGACGGGATCGCCGCCGACGCCGGTGATGTCTCCGTGGCCGGCCACGCCGACGCTGCCGCCCGCCGTCAGGTTATTGAGGGTCACGTCCTGACCGGACTGGAGCTTGACGTCGTCCTTGGCCTTGATATCCGTGACGCCGTCCACGTTCATGGTCAGCTCCTGGCCGTTCTGGCCGCCGATGCTGCCGCCGGAGGTGATGGTCGCGTTGCCGCTGACGCGGATGGCCGCGTCGCCGCTCTTAGCGTCGTCCGCGCGGACAGCGCCGGAGCCGGTGGCGTCGGGCTTGATGGCGTCATGGTTCACGGCCGCGTCAGCCGTCTGGGAGGCGGCGGCGGCGGCGTTCAGGTCGTTCTGGGCCTGGTCTACTTTCTGCTGGGCCGCTTCTTTGGCCTGATCGGGATCGGACGTGCCGGTGAGGGCGGCGAGCTGTTCCTCGAGGGCCTTGACCGCCGCCTGCTTGTCGGCCAGGGTGTTGTTCTGCTTATCCAGGGTATCGCTCTTGCGGGTGGTATCCTCCAGGCCCTTCTGAGCCGTATCCTTGCCGGTGTTGGAACGGTTGTAGCTGTCGCGGTCGCTGTCGCGCTGCGCCTGCTCGCGTTCCATTTCCTCGTTGGCGTCGGCCAGCTCCTGGATCAGGTTCGTCACCTGATTCTGTTCTTCCTGGGCGTCTGCCAGCTGCTTCTGCGCGGCTTCCTTGGCGGTCTGCTTATCCGCGGCGTCGGCGGCGGCCTGGGCGATGCCCTCGGCTTCCGCACGCGCTTCCTGAGCGTCCGCCAGATTCTGGCTGGCTTCGGCTTCCGCCGCGGTGGCGTTGTCCAGCCTGGTTTCCGCCGCGTCGAAGGTGTTCTGGGCCTGGTCTTTTTCTTCGTTCGCCTGCTGCGCCGCGTTCCGCGCTTCTTCCAGCGCCGCGTTCGCGTCGTCCAGGTTCTTCTGCGCTTCTCTGCGCTGCGCGCCGCTGGCGTTGTCGCCCAGGGCGTTCAGCGCTTCTTCGGCCTGCTGGGCCGCCGCTTCCGCGTCGGCCAGGGTCTGTTCGGCGGCTCTCGCCGTTTCTTCCGCCGTCTGCAATTGCTGCTCGGCTTCGGTCTTGGCGTCGGTCGCTTCCTGCAGTTCCTTCAAGGCGGCCTTTTCATCGGCCTCGGCGGCGTCCTCCGCCAGCTGGGCTTCCAGAAGCTGCTTGGCGGCCGCCAGCGCGTCGTTAGCCTTCTGCAGGGATTCCTCCGTGTTGCTTTCGTCGGCCGCGCGGTTCATGCGGTCCTCCAGCTGGTTCACCAGCTCGGTTTCCGCCTTCGCCTTTTCCAGCGCGTTTTCGGCGTCCACCACGTTCTGGTCGGCCTGGGCCTTGGCGTTCTCCGCCGCTTCCAGCGCCTCCTGGGCTTCGGCTTCCGCCGCCACGGCTTCGTCCAGCTTGGCCTGCGCTTCTCTGATCTGCTTATCGGTCACGGCGGCGTCCAGCGCCTCCTGGGCCTGGGCCACGGCGTCGGTCGCGTCGTTCTTGTTCTGTTCCGCCTGGGCGCGTTCGTTTTCGGCGTTTTCGGCGGCGTCCACGGCATCGGCCAGGGCCTGTTCGGCGGCGGTCTCATTGCGGAGGACCTGAACCGCCGTGCGGGTTTCTTCCACGGCCTGACGCGCCACGTTCACGGCCTCTTCCGCCTGAGCCAGCGCCTGAGGATCGGCGTTTTCATCTTCGGCCAGCGCCACGTAATCCCTGTACGCGTCGCGCAGGTCTTCTTCGGCCCCGACCTGGTTGGCCAGGGCAGTCTTTTCAAGGTCTGTCGCCGCTTCGTCGTGCAGGGCGTTCACGTAATCGCGCTGGGCGTCCAGCAGATCTTCGGCGTACTGCAGGGTTTCCTTCGCGTGATCGCGGACCGTCCGCGCTTCTTCCTGCGTGGCCTGCGCCTGTTCAAGGGCGGCCTGCGCTTCCGTCACAGCCTGCGTGGCATTCTCGATGGCCTGGGGCGCGGCGTCCACTTCGGCCTGCCAGTGTTCCACGGCCTCGGTGGCCGCGGTCTCGGCGGCCTGGGCGGCTTCGACGGCCTTCCGGGCGTCTTCCACCGCCTTGACGGAGTCGCGGTCGTTCTCGTTCAGGTTCGCCAGGGCTTCGTCCAGGGCCTGCTGCGCGGCGTCCAGATCGGTCCGGGCCTGGTTCAAATCGCTGTTCGCCTGTTCAAGGGCTTCCTCGGCCAGCCGCTTGTTTTCAATAGCTTCCGCCAGGGCGCTGTCGGCGGCTTCCTTCGCCTTTTCGGCATAGCCGGCGGCGGTGTTCGTTTCGGTCAGCGCCCGTTCCGCGTCGGTCAGGGCCTGCTGCGCGTCGGTCAGGCCGTCCATGGTGTCGCCCAGGCCGGTGTTCCCCGCGTCGGCAATGTCGCTGCCCACGTTCAGGGTCAGGTTGCCGTGGGCTTCGATCTCGTTCACCGTGATGCCGCCCTCGGCGTTGTTCACGTTGATGTTGTCGCCCTTGAGGGTAACGGTGCCCGTCTCCAGGACGCTGTGGATCTCGAAGGCCTCATCGGCGGTTCCGATATCGCCGCCGTTGAGCAGCGTGACGCTGCCGTTGGAGAGCGCGGTGCCGGTGAGGGCATCTTCGCTTTCGCTGGTCACGGAGATGCTGCCCTCCGCCGCCTCGTCCGACAGGCCGTAGGTGTTCTTCACGTCCTCGCTGGCTTCGCGGCCGGTGATGTCCACATGGTTGGTGGGGGTATTCAGGTTCAGGGTCAGATCGCCTTCATTGATCAGGCTCACGTCGCCGTTCACGGTCACGGTCATCTCGCCGCCCACGGTCACGGTGGAGCGGTTGTCGGCGGTGGCAAGCTGGGTCACGTCGCCGTTGATGGCGGTAAGCACCACGTCACCCGCCGCGCGGATCTCGCCCGCGCCGATGCTGCCGGTGCGCTCGGTGACGAAGATGCTGCCGGTCTGCGCGCTCAGGTTCAGGCTGGTGGCCTCGGATTCGCTGTAGGCGCGCAGCGTATCCTTGCGGATGGCGATGATGGAGGCCAGCTCGCCTTCGGCGACGGAACCGGCGGTCACGGTGGGAAGCTCCGAGGTCAGGGAGGTGTTGGCCACCTTCTCCGCCAGGGTCATGTCCTCGCCGTTATTGGTATACAGGCTGCCGATGGGCTTGTTTTCCGTGCGTTTGGTGTTGCTGTCCGCATCCATCAGGATGCCCGTGTCGGTCATGCCCGGTTCACCGTACAGGCTGACCATGTAGGTGTTCACGACCTGGGTGTTCTCGTGGGCGGTTTCTTCCACCAGGAAGGCGCTGTCGGCGGAACCGACGGAGTCACGCGCGGCCAGGGTGATGTCGCGGCCGTGTACGTTCTCCTCCAGGTAGACGTGGTCGCCCACTTCCTTGTATTCGTTCTCGCCCGCCAGCAGGGAGCCGGAACGGTTTTCGATGCTCACGTTTCCGCGCTCGCTGTTCACGGTGCCCACGGTCACGTCGCTGTCCTTGAGGGCCACGGTGTCCGGGGTGTCCATATCCTTGTCGATGACGATGGTGATGCTGCCTTCGTTGCGGACGTTGATTTCGCCGCCTTCCACAGCTTCGCCCATCAGGATGTTCAGGTCGCGCTGTTCGGCGTCGATCCGCGTGCTGCTCAGCTGATAGCCGTAGCGTTCAGCCTCCACAGCCGTGCCGCGGGCGTCGGAGAGCAGCTGTTCGGCGGCACGAAGCTCCGCCTGCGCCTGGGTCAGTTCCGCCATGCGGCCGTCGGCCTCGCGCTGGGCGGCGGCGGTTTCATCCGCCGCGGCGGCCAGCCTGGCTTCCCAATCCTCGATGGCGGCCTGCTTCTGTTCTTCGGTTTCAAACTTCGCGCCCTGGAGGTACAAGCCTTCGGATTCCAGCTTATCCTGGGCCTTCAGCTTTTCATGCAGGGCTTCGTAAGCGGCGGTGTAGGCTTCGTAGGACGCGTCGTAGGCGTCCGCCGCCGTCTTGGCGGCGTCGGAGTTGGCTACGGCCTCGGCCACAGCCTGCAGGGGCTGGGTCAGGGCGATGGCCTGCTCCAGAGAAATCTGGGAATAGGCTCCGGCGGTCTTCAGGCTGTCGAGGGCCTGATCAGCCAGTTCCTTCGCCTTGGCGTAGTCGCCCGCCTGCACGGCCTGTTCGGCCTGCTCGGCAGCCGCTTCGGCTTCGGTCAGCCACGCGGCTTCGTCCGCCTTGGCCGTCCAGTCGCCGGTCTCGGCGCGGACGCTGCCTTCGCGGGTGTAGTCCGCCTGGAAGGTCTTGGCGCGGAGGACCGCCTCGTTCAGTTCGTCCAGGTTCATCTGGGCGGCGATCTGTTCCATGCGGCCCAGGCGGAGCGCGTTTTCGGCCTCGGCCAGCTGCGCGGTCTTTTCGGCGATTTCAGCGGCGCGGGCGTCGACGGCCTGCTGGCTGTCAACCCTGGTCTTCTGCTGCCTGATCTGCGCTTCCAGCGCCTGCTGGGCGGCCTTGTTGGCGTTCTGGTCCTCGCGCTCCCTGAGGGTCTTCTGTTCCTCCTTGAGGGCGGCCAGGTCCGCTTCCAGGGCGGCCAGCTTTTCGCTTTCGCGCTGCTGGGCGATTTCCTGTTCGGTCAGCACGCGGAGGGCGTTCTGCAGGGAATCGCGGGCGGCGGTGCTGTCGCTGACGCTCTGATCGGCGTCGGCCAGCGCCTGCTGGGCCGCCGTCAGGTAGTTGCTCGTTCTTTCGTGACCCGGCGCGTTCTGGTAGGAAGCGTCGTCCATGGCGGCGGCTTCCAGACGCTGCTGCGCAAGCGCGGCGGCGTATGCCTCATCGCGCTGAGTGAGCAGGGTGATCTGATCCTGCAGGCTGATTTCGCGCTTGCCGTCTTCGTCGGTGTACGCGCCCGCCATACCGGCGGCCAGCAGCTTTTCAAACACGCTGGAGCGGGCCGCTTCCAGGATGGCCTGCTGCGCTTCGTCAGCGGCATTGCCGATGGGCGTGAGGGCGGCGTCGGCGATGAACGCCTGCATGCTCTGGCTGGTTCCGTTCTTCACGGCGGTCTTGGCGGCGGCGACAAATTCCTTGCCGTATTCCGCCGTGAGCGCGGTTTCGATTTCCTTATCGGTCATTCCCTCGTAGGGAGCGGCGATATAGGCTTTCACTTCTTCTTCGCTGGCGGACACGAGGTTCATCCAGCCCACGGTGTTTTCATCGCCGTACACGGCTTCGCTGCGTTCAAGCAGCCAGTCGCTCAGGCTCTGGTTTTCCACGGGGGTGGTATCGGTGAAGCTGTTGATCGCGCCGCGGAGCTGACCGGCGAAGTCCACCGCGTAATCCCACGCGCGGTCATCGCCGATGATGGAGAGAATCTGGCCCTTGCGGTCCAGCTGCTGCTTTTCGCCGGCTTCGTCCGTGTAGGAATCGATCATGCCTTCGGCGTAGAGCTTGCGGTACACGATTTCGCTGGCCGCGTCGCACAGGGTCTTATACGCTTCGTCTTCCATGGCGCCGGTGGGCGTTGTCACAGCCGCAACCAGGTATTCCTGCACCGTGGCGAAGGTTTCATCCTTCACAGCTTTCTTTGCCGCCGTGAGCATGTCGCGGCCGAATTCTTTCTGGATGGCATTCTCGATCTGGCTGTCCGCCATATCCTCGTAAGCCGACAGCACGTACGCTTCCACGTCCACGGCGTCGGACAGGAGGTAGGTCCAGGCCACCGCGCCGTCGTTGCCGTAGAGGGCGTCGCTGCGCTCCAGCAGCCAGTCGGCCAGGTTCTCCTCCTGGAATTCGGGGATCACGATGGCGTAGTATTCTTCGCCGTCCACGTTCTCCATTTCGCCGGTGATGAGCATGCCGTCCTTCTCGCTGTAGCCCAAGCGGTAGTTTTCGCCGTCCAGGACGAGCTTGCCGTTCTCCGGATCATAGCTGATGGATTCGTTGCTCCAGGTCAGGGGCTTCACGGGATCGCCCATGGCGTCGGCCTTGAGCGCGGTGAGGTACAGGTTCCTTACGCGTTCGATGCGCACGGTCAGTTCTTCGGGCACGTCAACGTACAGGTTCCTCTCTTCCGTGCCGATATCCAGGCCCGCGCTCAGGGTAACGGAGGCGTTGTTCGGGGTATCGATGGGCGTGGTATCGCCGTCATAGGCGCGGTCGTGGTAGCTGATCATCGTCTGGCGCACCGTGCCGTCGGCATTGAAGGGGTGCAGCACGTCGATGTTCTGTCCGGCCACGACGCGGAGGTTGGTTTCTTCACCGCGGATGATGTCAAACAGCGTATCTTCGTCGGTAGAACGCAGGCTGACGTCCGCGAAGTCGGAAAGGATGTTGGCCACCTTCACGGTCTTGGCGCCGGTGGCGGTGAAGGAGGAACGGTCGCCGAAGGCGTCGTCCCGGGTCCTGGGTTCGGTTTCGTTGCCGACCACCAGCACGTCCGGCACGTAGATGTTGTCGCCCACGTAATCGTCCGCCTCGTAAGCCAGCGTGGACATCGTATCGGCGAGATCGTAATCGCGCAGGATGTACACGCCGCCGGCGGTGGAGGTCACGGTGGCATGGCTGTCGTTGATAATTGTGAATTCGCGTTCGGCGATGCGTTCATCCTCGTTGACGCCGTTCAGGTTGTACAGGATGTTGATATCGCCCAGGGCCGTAATGTTCAGGTTGCTGCGGTCGCCGACGACCCAGTTGGCCAGGCTGACCAGGCTCTCGGGTTCGTTTTCCGCGCCGTCGCGCAGAGCGTTCATCAGGCCCAAGCCGCGGCGGGTGACCTTTACGCCGGAGGACTTGATGTTCATGTCCGCGTCGGTGAGGGTGGCTTCCAGGATGGTCACATGGTCGCGGGCGTCCACGTCCACGTTGCTGTTCACCGCCTGGAAGTCCAGGGAGTTGACGTCGTTGTCCTCCGCCAGCCGGGTCATGAACAGTACGCTGCCGTTGCGGGCGTTCACGTACAGGCCCATATGCTCCACGGGGATTTCCGTATCGTCAGTGGAATCGGGATGGCGGAAGGAATCCGCGTACTCGGAGCCGGTGACGGTGACCGCGGGGCCGTCGGTGAAGTCGCTGGGATTGAGGACGATCACGTTCTTTTCGGCGTCCGCGAACACGCGGCTGGCGTCCGCCGTCCAGGTCTTGGATTCGATATTTTCGGATTCCGCCGTCATGCTCAGCGCGGAAGCGGACGCCGCGACGCGATCCACCAGTACGCTCTTCTTGGCGATGATCTCCAGCACGCTGTTTTCGGTCAGCTGCATGCCTTCGGTGCGGAGCGCGCCGTCGACGGTGTAATCCTTCAGAATGAAGGAACCGGCGGTGGTGCGCAGGGTGCCGGTGCCGCCCACCGTCTTCAGGTGGTCGCGGAGGACGATGTCCTCCTTCACCAGAGCGTTCATATCACCGTTTTCCAGGTACCAGCTGTCGTAGCGGTTGTCATCCTCGCCCGCGCTGTCCAGGCCGCCGTTGGCGCTGATGATCTTCAGGCCCATGGCGCTGGTGGTGATGTTGCCGGTGGCCTGATCGGTGACGGTGGCCGTGCGGCTGCTCAGGCTGTCATACACCTTGACGACGTAGGGATCGTCGGTCAGGTTTTCGTTCTCGTCGCTGACAATGGTCACGCCCTTGTCCGCGTTGATGGTGGTAGAGGTGCCGGTGAGGGTCAGATCCTTGGCGTTGAATCGGTTGCCCGCGATCATGTTTTCGATGCTGCCCTCGGCGGTGTGGTGGCTGACCAGGATATCCTGCAAGGCGTTCAGGTTCAGCACGGAACCCACGGTATTCAGATAGGTTTCCACCCGGCTGCCGTCTTCGCCTGTATAGTCGGTCAGCACGAAGCTGCCCTTCTCCAGGGTCATGCTGACCATGGAGCCGTCCTTCGCAATCAGGTAGTCGGTGATGACCGCGTCACCTTCATGGGAGACCAGGGTCATATCGGAACCGGTGAGATCCGCGTGGGTCCTGAACTCGGCGTCCTTCTTCAGGTCGATATTGGCGATGCTGCCATTGGTCATGACCACGTCGTCCTTAGCGATCAGGCCGCCGTCCGTGGACGTGAGGTTCATGGTGGAACCGCCGTCCGCTTTCAGCTGTTTCTCAAAGGTGATATCGTTCTTCGCGGTGGCGATCATCAGGCTGTGATCCAGCAGGGTGACTTCGTCTTCAAATACGCCTTCGTCCCCCAAGGTCAGACGCGCTTCGCCCTTGTTCTTCATATTGAACGTCTTTTCGACGGTCATCGTGCCGCCCGCCTCAACGATCAGCAGGCCGCCCACGTCGTCGCCGCCGACCACGTCGGCCAGATCGATCTTTTCGATGATCACGTCATGGGTCGCACGAATGAGTACGGTGGACTGATCGCCCTTGGGGATGATGAGATCACCCTCGCGGTAGTTGGGATCCAGCGTATCGTCGGTTTTCTTGATGCCCTGGGCCGCGATTTCCTTGATGCGCACGTCGCTGGGGTTGGTGGCGGCGGGGTTGGCGCTGCCGTCATCCAGCACGTTGGTGGTGATGATGGCCTTGCCGCCGTTGACGAGGGTCAGCGTATGGTTCACGTTGTCGGCGCTGTCGCCGAAGATCACGCTGCCGTTGCCGGTGGCCACGTTCCAGATGGCGCCGTCCACCACCATATCGCGGGGGATCAGCAGATCGCCTTCACCGGCGCGTTTATAGAGGAACACGTTGGTGCGGATCACAGGATCAACATTCAGGTCAAAGAATTGGATATCGGGCGACGAGACGTCCAGACGGGTGTCACTGGTCAAGCCGATGCTGCCCCTGGATTCGGAGTAGAAGTACAGGTGGCCGCCGGCTGTCACGTCGTCGTTGTCGCGATTCGCGGGATCGCCGTCCAGCATGCTGTCTCTGCCGCCGAAGATCCAGATGTCCGCGTTCTGCGCCGCGGTGATGGTGGTGACGTAGCAGTAGGTGCCGATCACGTCGCGCACGAGCTTCTGGTTATAGGGCTTGCCGGAAACCACGTCCACCTTGCCGTCGGAACCGGCCTTGATTTCGCCGGAACCCACGGGCATGCGGAAGTACAGCACGTAGTCTTCGTTCTCCAGCACGCGGCCGGAATCGTCCTTGGGCTTTTCCAGGGTGATTTCCAGGTAGGTCTTGCCGTTATAGGTCACGGTGGCAAAGCCGTCCCTGCGGATGCTCACGTTTTCGTTGGTGGGATCGCGCCGCACGGTGGCGGAAGCCTGCTTCCATTCGGAATCGTTGGCGCCCTTGTACCAGTAGTTGCCGTTGCGGTCGGTGGAGATCACGTCGGTGCGCAGCTCGCGCCAGATGGCCTCATTGGCCTTCATGGTGAGGACAGGCTTGCCGTTGTCGGTGGAGATGACGTTGCCAGCCGCGTCCTTTTCGGTCTTGGTCGCGCCCGTGAGCTGGGAGGCGATGATCTTGGTGGATTCATAGGTCGTCCCGTCGTACTTGGCGGCAAAAGCGTCCTTCACGCTGACCACCAGGCCGCTGACCGTCAGGTACAGGGTTTCGGTGATGCGGTAGCTGGCGTTCCGGTCAGTTTCGGTGGTGATGGACTTGACCCCCGCCGTATCGGGCAGGCTGACCAGATTCAGTTCGATGCCCGAGACGGCTCCGGTGATGGTCATGGTGGGCGTCTGCGCAGGGCCGTCCTTGGTATCCTTCGCGTCGCCGAAGCGCAGCACGTACACGGGATTGTCGTCCCCGGCAGGACGGCTTTCGCTCTTGAACTCGTCGTAGCGCAGGCGGGCCGTCAGGCCGTCGTACAGCACCACGTCGAACCAGTCGCGCACATAGACGATCAGCACTTCGTCCTTGCCGGCTTCCGGCGAATCGCTGTGCATCTTATACAGGGTCTGAACGGGTTCGCCTTCCACGGTTTCCTCGGCCACCAGGTAACGCACGCCGTCCTTTTCGCAGAGCGTGCCGGTGATTTCCTGGCCGTCCACGGTGACGGTCTGGTTCTGCAGGATGGAGTAGCCGTTTTCCGCCGTCATGCTGGCGATGAAGGCGCCTTCCTGGCCTTCTTCTTCCTCAACGGTTTCCGTCTGCCAGGTCTTGATGCTCCTGTCAACGTCCTCATAGCGCGGCGGCTTGTAGAGGGTGACCACGCGGGATACGACGTTGCCGCCCTCGTCCTGCACGTTGCGGCACATGAGGCTGCCGTATTCGGCGATATCGCCCTGGGGTTTGACCAGCTTGCCGCCTTCAAGGCGGTAGTAATCGAAGGTCGCGCCGCTGTTTACCAGAGCGATGGCGTCTTCGTCCGTCAGCTCGGCGTCCACAGCCCCGGACAGGGCGTTCCAGGCGCTCTTGAGCACCCAGCGGCCCACGCTGCCAAAGCCGCCTACGCCGACGGAGTCGACGATCGGGTTGCCGTTCTCGTCCTTTTCGGTCTGGAATTCGCCGGCGTCGTTGATCACGTATTTGCCGCTTTCGTCGGTGGCGTACCGTTCCACGTCGGCATAGAGCCACAGGATTTCTTCGCTGTCGATGCGTTCGGTGGCCGTCTTGTTCCAGGCTTCGGTATAGGTCTTTTCTTTGTTGATTTTGTACAGAACACCGGGTACGGTTTCCATGATCGGCTTGTTTTCTTCATCCACTTCGCCCGTGTCGACTACGGTATCGGGCGTTAAGATGTAGGTCACGCCGTCCTTGACGTACAGGGTGCCGGTGTAGGTTTCGCCGCTGTCGTCAGTGATTTCGCCTTCCTGGGCGGCCTCGGTTTCGCTCTCGGTGAATTCGACGGCTTCCGCCTGTTCCTCAAGGGTCACGCTGTACACAGGTTCGTTGGTCAGCTTGAAGAGCTTGCCTTCGCTGCCCTCCGCCCCGGCGGTCTTAAGGTACTGCTGGCCGTCCTTGGTGTAGAGGGTGCCGGTGATCTGCGCACCGTCCACGGTGACCGTCTGATTGGCGGTCGCGGCCTGGGTTTCCGCCTCGGTGAAGGTCACTTCCTCGGTTTCCTCATGCCAGACGTCGTGGGTGATGAGCGTACGGGTCAGCGAATAAACCGTGTCGGGGGCACGGAGGTAGGTAACGGTGGTTGCTTCTGCTCCTTCTTCTTCGCTGACCTCGGTGAAGCTGTACAGATCGCCCGTCAGTTCAGTCTTGTTTTCTTCGTCCTCAACGGTCTGGGTATTGGTTCTGGTGTAGTCCGTCAGGTCGATTTCCTCGGGATTTTCCACCAGCGTCCAGGTCACGACGGTCTTTTCTTCTTCCTTGCCGGTCTGTTCGTTCACGACCTTGACGGTGGTTTCCACCCGCTGGTACAGCGCGCCGGGAATGGCGAAGAACGCGTCGTCGGCGGAGCCGTCGCTGTTGTAGCGGGTACCGGCCTTCGCTGCGCCGTTCACGGTGATGGTAGCGTCGGAAGCGGTGTAAACCGCGTCGCCCAGATCGCCGTGATCCAGGGCCAGCAGGAACTTATCCTGGCTCTGGACGCCGGTCAGGTCGGCCTGCTCGGCGTCCTTATGCTCAACCACCTTCACTTCTTCGCCCGTGACCGCCACGTAGTAGTCGCCGGCGTAGGTGTAGCTGGCGGTTTCGTTGTTCTTGGCATCCACGACGAGATACTTGTAATACGTAGTATCGCCCTGCTTGATGCCGCCCTTGGTGGTATCGTAAGCGCCGGTGGTGCCGGTGAAATCGTTCACCGTATCGATGCCCGCCGCGGCGGCCTTCTCGCTGTCTTCCTCCAGGATATAGGTTTCGCCGTTTTCGGACAGCTTGAAGAAGCCGGTGTGGCCGTAGTCCTCATGCAGGCTATCGCCGATGAGCTGGATAGGCTTGATATCAATGATCTCTTTGCCGTATTCGTCCAGGATGGGAGTGCCCTCCTCATCCGTCCGCGTCACCATTTCATACAGGCTGGTGATGTTGCCCTGGGCGTCATAGTTCACGTACACGCGGCGTGCTTCGCCAACGATGTTGCCGCCGGCGTCGCGCCTGATGGTGCCGTCCTCATTGTATTCGGCGTTCAGCTTCGTGCTTTCGCTGCCGGTTTCCTCGTCCCAGACGGAGGGCTCGTAGTAGTTCACCGTCTCATAACCTTCGTTGGAGAAGAAAGCGGAAACCTCTTCCAGCGTCAGGTTATGGATGACCAGGTGTTCTTCATGGGCAGTGATATCGATGGTGGGCCAGCTGTACCACAGCTTGGGCGTCCACACGCGGACGTGGTGCCTGGGTTCGGTAAAGCGGAAGTGATCGTCCACATTTGCTTCGATCCGCTCGCCCTTGTTCGTCATCACGGAGGTCAGCACGCCTGTCTCATGGGTGGGCAGCCAGTACACACCGTTCAGCGCGTCGTAGATGTCGCCGGAGTAGTTGGCATCCACTGTAACGCCCATGTTGGAGCCGGTATCCACAATGTGGAGTTCCTGATAGTGTACGCCGTCCGCGGACCATTCATAGGTGTAAGCATGGTTATTGCCATAGCCACGGTCGGTGCTGGTCGCCTTGACCCAGTAGCCGGTCTCCAGGAAGCCCAGCAGCTCGTCGCCGTCCTCGTTGGTTCCAACGGGGAACACGTAGGTCCAGTTATTGGTGCGGTTGTTGGTGTTCAGGATCTCGCCCACGCTGAGCTTCTTGCCGCCCGCGCCGAAGAAAGCGTCGGTCTTGCTGTAGGTGGTGCGGTAATTTCCGCCCTCTTCCTCACCGCTCAGGTTCTTGAACACGTCTTCATTGAACTTGGAGATGGCGCCGTTATCGGTAGTCGCCTGGCCCACGCGATAGAAGTGGAGCTGGTTGCTGGCCTTATCCCAGGCGATCATGAAGTTGTTCACGGTCTGAACCTTCATCACGTCGGGCATGAGCTGGTTCATGTAGTACCAGACCAGGTTGTTCCATTCGCGGTTCATCTTGAGGACCTTGAAGTCCTTATCGGAGCCATCCTCCAGGGAGATACGCACCTTGATGCCGCCGTTGAACAGGCCCTTCTCGTTCATCCAGGTGGCGGAGATGGCCTGCATCAGCACTTCAAAGGAGGTGCCGTCTTCCACGTTCAGCTTGCCGGTGAGCAGGTTGATGGACACGCCCTCGCCGATGGTGATCATATCCACCTTGCCGTTCTCGTTCTGGTGGAAGGTATAGTCCGTCAGGGCGGTGGAAACGCCGCCCTCCTCGATGCGGGACACGTTGCCCTGGCCGTCCATGTAGAACACGGTGCCGTTGGGCAGCTGGTAGGTGGAAATGCCGCTTTCGGGATCATAGGCGATCTCGTAATAGGCCAGCATATCCAGGCCGCTGACCGTGTACTCCGCCGCCAGGGTGACGGTGGAGCTGGTATCATATTCCAGGGTGCCGGGCAGCGGGATGGTAACGGTGTTGGGGTCGGTCATGTAGAGGTTGCGGCCTTCCTCCAGCGCCAGATACACGTTGCCCTGGGCGGAGGTGATGCTGTTGATGTCCACCACAGGCGCGGGCCGGGATTCGTTGTGGATGCTGCTGTCGTCCAGGCTGTTCACGTCGTAGAGCTGCACAGCCGCCATGTCGAAGTACACGTCGCCCTCGGAGGCGATGAGCACGTCGTCCGGATCCCGTTCGGTGTCGGAGGACACGATCCAGGCGTAGAAGGGATGCGCTTCGTCATAGCCCACCTGGGCCGCGTTCTTTACCACCAGGCTGTGGGTCCACAGCGGGCGCACGCTCTGCGTGCCGGTGGTATCGTCCATGGTGATCACCGTTACGGTATCGGCGCTCAGCAGCCTGCCGCCCGTTTCGCCCGTCCACTGGAAGGTGGCGCGGCCGTCGTACAGCGGGATCATGCCATTCAGGGTGATGTCGCCCGCGCCAGTGTTGGTGACGACCAGTTCAGGCGCGTAATGGGTGTTCAGGATGTTGACGCTGTAACGGGTGCCGTCCTTATAGACGCGGGGGTTCACGAAGCCTTCGTTGCGGAAGATCACGTTGCCCAGCGTCAGGCTGCGGTCGGTGTTGTTGGTGATGGTGATCTGGGGCAGCATGGCCTGGTTGTACACCGTCAGGCCGGAGATATTGCCGGTCAGGTTGGCGGTGCCGGGCATGAAGTTGCTGATGTTGCCCAGGGTCACCACGCTGTTGGTGATGCTCCAGATTTCGGCCTCGTTCTTGATGCCCACCTGGCGCACCGTGCCATTGCCGTTCAGGTCGTTGCTGATGTCGATGTAGATGCCCGCGGCGGCGTCGCCCAGGTACAGGACGGAATTGGTGAAGGAGGCGTCCTTGCTGACGGTGAAGGAGCCTTCGTCCTTCTTCTTCTTGCTGATGAAGCCGCCCACCTTCTGGATCACGCTGGTGCGGTTTTTATCGTACTGGTCAACGGTGGCGTTCAGGTTGGTGCCGTAGAAGGTGAAGCCGCTGTTCACCTTCAGGGTGGCTTTGGCGTAGCTGTCGCGCATATCCGTCTTGGCGATGGCTTCGCCGATGGCGTTCAGCTGCACGCGGGATTCGGAGCGGATGTTCTCCTTCTTATACGCCGGAGCGGTGGAAGCGTAGAGCTTGGCGTCGTCATGGGCGATCATGGTGACGGAGCTTACGTTGGTGATGGCGTCGATATGATGGGTGGTATTGTTGGTGGCGTCCACGTCCGCGCCCACGGCGGCGCCCTTGGCGTAAGCGTACACGTTCTCGGACAGCTCGGCGATGCGGGCGCCCACGTACACCCTGCGGCCCTCGATCTCCACCTTCTTGCCGCCCTGGCCCAGGTTGACCTTGGAGGTCAGGGTCAGCCGCACATCGTTCTTTACATCAGGCGCGGCGCCCAAGCCGGAAGCGTCGGCGGAGCCGTACACGGACAGGCCGTTCTGGGAGGCGTCGGTGCGGATGTTGATATTGTTGAAGCGGTTGGAGATCGAAACGCCGTTATTGACGTCGATCTGCGCCGTATTGCTGATGGTGGTATCGTTGCGGATGGTGCTGAGCGTCACCACGCCGCCGCCCACGGACTTGGCGTAGGTGCTGATGCTGTCGGTCTTCTTGCCGTCGTAGGAGCGGCCCAGCACGCTCAGGATGTTCACGTCGCCGAAGTTGGCGGCGAGTTCGGAGTTTTCGCCCACGGTGATCTTGCCCGTGCGGGTCAGGTAGTTTTCGGCGCGCAGGCCGGAACCCTTGATGAAGCCGCCGCCGGTGGAAACCGTGCGGGCGTCCATGCTGGTGATGGAGTTGATCTGGATGTTCAGGTTGTTGCCGGCTTTCAGGACGCCGCCGATATCAATGGCGCTGTCCGTCACGATGGTGTTGGTGCCCTTGGTATCGTCGGCGCTCAGGCCCAGGCCGATGGAGTTGCTGTTGGCCCGGCTTTCCGCCTTGGTGTAATCCTGGGTGCGTACGGTCAGGTCGCGGCCGGTGGTAACGTTGGCGCCGCCCTTGACGTAGGCTTCCGTCTTATAATAACTGGTGGTGGGCAGCACGGACACGCTGACCGTGGCCAGGCCCAGTTCAAGGCCGCTCTTGATATTGGCTTTGGCAGAGCCGGTGTTTTCCGCGCTCACGTCCAGGCTGCCGCCCACATTGATCGTGCCGCCGCTGATCCCGGCGGTAACGCTCTGCCGGTCGCCGCTGCCCGCGCCTACCTGGGCGCTGGCCCGGCTGCTTGTGCCGGACACTAAGCTCACCTTCATGCCGTTTTCGGACATGGCGTCGGCGGTGCCGTCGCCCACGGCGGTGATGTCCAGATCATTTGCCGTGGTGATGTTGGCGTTGGACGCGGTGGCGGTCACCCGGTCGGCGGTGCGCGCATCGGTGAGCAGCGCGCCCAGCAGCACCAGGCCCACAGCCGTCGGCGTCTTGCCGAAGGCGTTCACCTGGGATTTGGTGTTAGAATTCATGCTCAGGGACTTCACGTCGATGGTACCGCCCGAAATGGTGGCCGTGTTGACGGTCTTGGAGGTAGCCACGGCGAAGTTCAGGTCGATGCCCACGATGCTGACGCTGGCGCCGCTGCCGCCGGACAGCTTGGTTTCGGCCTTGGCCCCGGCGTTCTTGAGGGTGGAGCTGATGGTCACGTTCGCCGTGCCGCCCAGGAAGGAAATATTATTGAGGGTGGTGGTCTGGGACAAGCGGTTCTGCGCCACGGCCACGTTGGCCACCACCTTCACCATGCTCACGTCCACGGCGGGCTTGGTGATGATGGCCTGGGCGTTGGGTTCGCCCGCCACGTAGGAGGAATTGGTGGAAATGTTGACCACCTTCTGCACCGTCACCCTGCCGCCGCCGTTCAAAGTGGTGTTGGCCTTAGTGGCGTTCAGGGCGATGCCCACGTTGACGCCCGCGTTGACCAGGCTGGCGCTCACGCCGCCCGCCGCCGGGGTCACGTCGCTGACAGAGGTGGAGGTGTAGTCGTTCTTGAGGATCAGGCTGTAGATGTTCCAATCGCCCGTGGCGGAAATACCAGCGTCGAAGGTGCCCTTGGTCAGGGATACGCCCGCCATCAGGCCCACGCTGACCACGCCCACGCCGATGTTGTCGATCTTCACGTTGGAGTCGGACTTGCCGCCGCCGGTCACATAGACCGTGCCGGCGGTGAGGTTCTTCGCCTTGAGGCTGGCGCGGTTGGTGCTGTCGGAAATGACCACGCCCGCGCTGGCGTTCACGCTTACCAGACCCGCGCCCGCGGAGAACAGGTACGCCTTGGCCATGCTGTCGCCGAACTTAACGGTCTGGGCATTGCCGCCGTTCTTATCGGTGAACACATAGTTCGCGTGAGGATTGGGCGTACTCTGGATGGCTTCCACGCGCACGGTCTTATTGTTTTCAACGACGATGGTGCCGGTATTGTCAATCTTGGCTTCCTGCTGCGCTTTCAGCCAGCTGAACGCCAGAGAAACGTTCACGGACACGCCGCCGATACCGGCGCTGTACAGCGCGGTGTGGGCCTGGCCGATGCCCACCGCTTCGACGAACAGGCCGTCGTCGTCTTCTTCGCCGGTCAGGGTCAGGTTGCCGCTGCCGCCGAGCACGGCCCGGTTCAGGCCCTTGTTCAGCGCAAGGCCCACGTTCACGTTCACAGCCGTGCCGCCCGCGCCGCCGGTAATGCCCATGACGGTGGCGCGCGGATCGTTCGTAGCCAGAACGGTCAGGCGGGAAGCGGTGCTGTCGCCGCCCAGCTCCACAATGGCTTCGTTGGAGCTGCCGATATAAGCCGCGTCGACGCTGGCGCCCACGGCCACGCCGCCCACGGTGATGGAGGTGGAGAACACGTCGGTCACGCCGGTCATCTTGGCGGACACGTCCATGGCCCCGGTCAGGGTGACGGGCATCCTGCGCATGGCGGCCACGTTCTTGACGAAGTTCAGGCCGATGGCCACGATGCCGTTCACAGCCGCCGCGCCGCCGCTGACGGCGACGCCGGTCACGTCCACGTCGCCGTTGGCAATCGCCGTAACGGCCAGGCTGGCGGCGTTGATGCGGCCGCTGCCCTGGGCTTCCCCTTCGGCGGCGCCGATGTAGGATTTGGCGTTCAGGCTGTTGATGGCCACGGTCGCCATGGCGTTCACAGCCACCGCGCCCACGGAGATGGAGATAGGCACGGTAATGGCGTTGCTGGAGAAACTGTGGCCCACGGACACGTTCGCGTTCTCCGCGTCGATGGTCACGTTCCTGCCGATGATGCTGCCCGCTTCGCTGCGGTTGAGGGCCAGCACCACGCCGGCGTTCACCGCCGTCGCGCCCGCCGCGATGGAAGCGGCAACGACGGTGGCGTTGGTGCTGCCGGTGGTCTGCACGTTGATGGAATTGGTTACGTTCTTAATGGTCTGCGCCTGGCCGCCCGCGATCATGGCGTGGGCTTTGCCGTCGAAGTAAGCCATACCGACGGAGGCGTTCACGCCCACGGCCCCGGCCGCCGCCGCTAAGTTGGCGGTAAGCACCTTGCCGAAGTTCATGCCCGAGGTCACGTTCAGGCTGGAAGCGCCGTTCACGTTACCGGACATCTTGGCGGTTACGTTGGAGAACACGGTCAGCACAGCGCCGCTGACGCCGATGCCAGCCACGCCGCCCGCGGCGGTGGCGGAGATCAGCCGCGCGGAGGAATCGCCCGCGTTGCCGCCCGCGTCCTCGTTGGCCTTGGCGTTGCTGCTGTTGATCTGATCCTGGCTCAGGGGGTTCACGCTGCCCGCGGCCTTCTGCACGCTGCCGGAGGCCTTGCTCGCGCCGGTGGCGGCGTTCACGTTGATGCTGCCGCCCGCTTTGAGGGCGGTGCCCTCGTCCACGCGCGCCTGCACGTTGGAATTGAGTACGCCAACCGTGAGGCCCACGCCCACGCCCGCGGTGCCGCCGACCGCGACGGTGCCGCTGATGATGAGGGTCTCTAACTTATCATTGGAAAGAACGTCGATATTCTTGTTGGCGGTCACACTGCCACCGCCGCCGATGACGGCGGAAACCGCGTCGCTCAGGTCGCCCACAGTCTTGGCGGTGAAGGAGGTGCCGTCGCCGCCGTTGGCCGTATTGGAGAAGGAGGATTCGTCGTACACTTCCACCGCGCCCACATACTGGCCGGATTCCGCGTCGTAATAGAACACGGGATCATTCCCGGCGGCCACGCGGGTCTTGCCGGTGCTGTGATAATTGTTATTGCTGTCCTTGGTATACAGGATTTCGCCGTTGGGGGATTCGTACACCATGCCGCCCTGGCCGTAACTGCCGTAGTTGTTGCTGCCGGGCCGCTGGCCGTCGCCCTCCAGAACAGCGGCGGTGTCGGTGGGCTTGTATTCCCTGGCCGCGCTGTTGGCGTTGCCGAAGCCGCCCTCCACCTGGGTTTCGGGCTTCATGCCGCCGTACAGGGTATCGTGGGCGTCCTGGCTCATCTTCGCGCCCGCGACGACGGCCGTCAGGGTCGCGCCCACACCGGCGGTGCCGCCGCCCGCCACTGTCGCGTCGGCGGTAAGGATCTTGCGCTGGTTATCGGCCTGAACCTTCACGCCGTCGGCCACGATGGTGTTGCCTTCGCCCACCACGGCCGCCACCGTGCCCAGGGCCACGCTGACCAGGGCCGTAACGCCCACGCCCGCGGTGCCGCCCACGGCCAGAGAAGCCGCGATGGCCATCAGGTCGTAATTGTCCGTGGCGGTCACGTCCACCGCGCCCGCGCTGTATGTCTTCACGTTTCTGCCGGTACGGGCTTCAGTGCGCACCTTAGTGATGATGATGTCGATGGTGCCGCCCACGCCCGCCGTGCCGCCGCCCGCAATACCGGCGGCGTCGGAGGATACGAACTCCGTGGATTCGGCGGATACGGTCACCTTGCCGCCGATCTTATTGTCATCCGCGCCCAGCACGGAATTTTCCAGGATGTTGGCCAGGGTCTTGCCCTGGAAGTAGGTAACGACCGCCACAGCGCCCACCCCCGCGCTGCCGCCGATGCCGGCGGAAGCCGCGATGTTGAGCAGCATATTGTCGCCCTTGGCGGCGGCGGTCACGTTCCGGCCCGCCAGAATGGTTCCGCCCAGGTCGGCCTTGGCTTCGCTCTGGAACACAAGCACGTTCGCGCCGCCCGCGACGCCGTTGGAAGCGCCCGCCGCGAAGGTCAGAGCCAGCAGCCACACGTCGTTATCCGTGGTGGCCTTCACCGTTACGTCGCGGCTGGCCTGGATGGTGCCCACCGCACGCGCGGCCACGTTCTGCGCGAAGACCAGGGTGACGATGGTAGCGCCCACGCCGGTGCTGCCGGAAACGGAGAGCGCGCCCGCGCAGTTGTAGAGGCCCGCTTCGTCCTTGGCGTTCACGATCACGTCCGCCAGGGCGGTCTGGGTCATGTCCTCATCATATCCAGCGATCATGGTCGCGCTGCCCGCGTCGGCCTTGATCTTGTTGCTGGCTACCAGGGTGTTGATCACGCCCGCCACCGCCGCGCTGCTCAGAGAGCCGGAAGCGGAGAGGGACGCCAGGATGATGCGCTCATCACCCGTCGCGCCCACATAAATGCCGGTCGCGTCGCCCGCGCCCCGGGTGTTCACGGTATGCTTCGCGGCGGCCCTCAGAATGGAAGCGTCGCCGAGGGTCGTTTCGACGGTATTGCTGATGACCGCCGTAGACAGGGTCGCGCCCACAGCCACGCCGGACAGGGAAATGCCGATGCCGCCAGCGGCATCCACCAGGGAGTAAGTGTAATCGGATTCAAAGGCAATGCTGCCGCCTGCGGTCGCCCGGAGAGCGCCGCTGTTGGTATTTTTGATGTTATTTTTCGCCACAGTCACGGGGATCGAGCCGGCTACAGCTATATCCTTCGCGGCGCCCACAGCCATGGTGATCAGCACCGTGTTATCCTTGCCCAGAGCCTGGGAAGCGATGCTCTTGCCCGCCGTCAGCTGGGCATTCGCGGTGTTCACCTTCACATTGCGCTTGAACACGTCCACGTTCACAGTGGCGCCGATGCCCATACCCTTGAGAGAGATTGCCGTGGACAGGATGGCGTTGGCCATCAGGCTGTCAGACTTGGCTTTCAGGGAAAGCGCGCCTTCCACGGCGGTCAGCTTCGCGCCGCTGCCGACGTCCACCAGGGTGTCGGACTTGGTGACCAAAACACCCGCCGCGCCCGCGATGGAGTGTCCGCCGCCGGAGGCGGAAACCGCCGCGATGACGGAGATGAGCTGCTCCCTGTCGTCAGCGTGGATCTTTATATCCGTTCCCGCCAGCAGTTCAGCGCCCGCGCCGACAATCGCCTTGGTCTTCGCCCGGTTGACGATCACATCCACGTTGCCGCCCACAGCCGCGCCTTTGGTGAGCGCCACGGCGGCGGCCGCCGCTACCAGCAGCAGATCCTCCGCCGTATTCGCCAGCACATCCAGCTTGCCGCCGGAGGTGACGCGGGCATTGGCGCCCAGTTCGGAAACGGCTTCGTTGTTGGAAACGATCACGTTGATGGTGCCGCCCACAGTATTCTTCTTACCAGCCGAAGCCGCAATGCTGAACACCTGCGTGTAGGAATCCACCTTCGCGGTCTGCTCGTAATCGCCGTCGGCAGTGATGTTGGCCTGGCCCGTGAGGCCCACCTTGGTATTGACCGCGTCGTTGTTGATCAGCAGGGCCACGTCCGCGCCCACGCTGTTGGAAGCGGAAGCGCTGACCGCGCCCGCGATGATGCGGGTATTGGAGCCGCCGTAGGCGTTGATGCTCACGCCGCCGTCCTCGCCCTCGTCCGCGTCCTCGTCCTCGCTGCTGGTAATGGTGATATCCGCCGCGCCCACAGCCGCGTTGATCTTGTTGTTGAAGTAAATCATGGCGATGGAACCCGCTACGGAAGCGGAACTCTTCGCGCCGGTATTGACGGAGCCGCCGATGGCTTCGGCGTAATAGTTGGTGCTGGAAAGGAAGTTCAGCAGGTCAACCGCCTTGAGCAGATCCTCGCTCTTGATATTGATGCTGACCTTGTAGCTGTCGCCTTCCTTCTTCATATCGAGCATGCCGGTTTCGGCATTCTCGTCCGCGCCGGTGGAATTGGTCATCGCGTCGTTGATGCCGTAGGGCAGGCGGTAATCCTTCATGGTGACCATGGTCTTTTCGGCCAGCACGTCCAGACGGGTGCCGGTGATGGAAGCGCCGTCGCCGATGGAGGTATCCACCACATTGTTGCTCACAATCACGGCCACGGAAGCGCCCACGCCCACGGAAGCGCCCTTGGAAACGCTGATGCCGCCCGCGCGGATGGCCATTTTGCTCTTGTCCACGGCCTGCACGGCGATCTTGTGCGCCTCGATGCTGGCGTTTTCGCCGATCCGGGCTTTGGTTTCGGCGCTGCTGACCAGCACGGAAATGGCCCCGGCCACGGAAGCGCCGCCGCCGCTGCCGCTGACCGCGCCTGCCAGCGACTGCGCGGCCAGCAGGCCGTTGTACTTGCCGGTGGTGTTCTGGGTCAGGTTGGCTTCCACGGTCACGTCGCCGTCCTCGCTTACGATTTCAGCGCCGTCGCCCACTTCGGTATTGGCCTCGTTGCGGTTCACGCTCACCGCCACGCCCGCGGCGATGGCGTTGCTGTTCTTGGCCAGAGACATGGCCGCGCCGGTGCCCAGGGTGCGGAAGTTGCCTTCGTTGCCCGCCAGCACGCTGACGCCGCCCGCCGCGTTGATGGAACCCTGCATGGTGGTGTTCACCTGATGCTTGCTGATAGTCAGGCCCACCGCCGCGGCTACCTGTATGCTGCTCTTATTCTTGTCGCCCGACATCTGAAGGTTCTGATCGGTGGCGCTGTCGGCTTCGCTTCCGGCCTCGGAAACATCGTTGTTGGCCTTGGAGGTATCGGTCTTGTCGCTGACGCTCTGGGTGCGCATCACGTTGGTGGACAGGGGGGCCTTGGTGCTGGCCTTATCGGCCTCCGTCTTGTCCCCTTCCGCCTTATCGCTCTCCGCGTCCAGCTTCTTGTTGATGCCGCCCGCGGTCTTATTGCTGTTTTCTTTGTCGGATTCGGTTTCGTTGAACGCTTCGCCGCTGCTCACGCCGTTGACGGCGTCTTCGGCGGATTCCTCCGCTTTCTTGAACTTGTTGGTATACCGCTCCATGTCCGCGCCCATGGCGGTGGCCATGGCGTTGGATTCATCCTCGTTGACGCTGGTGCCCGCGATGTAAGCCGTGCCGTTTTCCAGCTCGGCGCTGCCCGCGAAGCCCACGTTCACGTCGGTATCAATGATATTGATGGCGACCGCCGCACCCACCGCGGTGGACTGGCCCATGGAGAAGCCGCTGGCCCGGGAAATGGCTTTGCTGATTTCGTCGGCGGTCAGCACGAAGTTGGCCTTGGGCGCGTCGTCGTCCGCTTCTTCCTCGCCCTCTTCGCCTTCTTCGCCCTCTTCACCTTCTTCGGTTTCTTCAGGTTCGTCGATCAGGATGCTGTCCTCGCCGTGGGTGGTGATGCGGGCGTTCCTGCCCACGCCAGCCTCGATGCTGCCCTCCAGGATATTCAGGGCCACGGAAGCGTCGATGGAAATATCCTTGCTGCCGCTGCTGCCGCCGTCGCGCGCCAGCGGATCGGTGCCGGACACGGAGGAGGTTTCTACCTCGCGCTCAGCCTTGGCGCGGATGGCCAGGGCGTCGGCGTCCAGCACGCGGTTTTCGCCTAAGGCCGCGCTGGTGTTCACTTCGCCGTACACGAAGGAGAAGGCCGCGCCCACGCCGACGGAGCTGCCCTTGCTGTTAGTGTTCGCATTGCCAGTTTTGGCTTTGGGATCGGCGTCTTTATAAGTAGCCTGAATACTGGATACGTTCCCCTCGGGCATGTAGAACACATAGGTGGTCTCGCCGTCGGCGGAATGATCCTTCACGATGATCTTCTTGGTAACGGTTTTGCCGTCCGCGGTGTAGGTATAGGTCAGGGTGTCGACTTCCTTGCCCTGGGGCGGACGGACGGAAACTTCCACCAGATCCTCATAGGCGGCCTTGACCGCGCCGTCTTCCTTGTCCCTTCCCTTGACGCTGACGCTCAGTTCGCCGCCGCCGCTGGGATTGGCGACGGTATAGAGGGTCTTTTCTTCCGCTTCTTCGCCCGCGTCGTCCTTGGACTTGGTATCGTTCACATCGCTTTCGCCGGCGCCCTCGTTCTTATCGGCGCTGCCGTCCGGGTTCATGGAGCCGGTGGCGGTGGTGGTGACCTTCTGGTCGTTGACGGCTAAGATGGCGACCTCTCCGCCCGCTTCGATGGAAGCGTCGCCGCCGGCGTAGCCCTCAATGATGGCCTTGGTGGTGCCGTTCAGCACGGCCACCGCCACGCTGCCAGCCACACCCACGCTGCCGCCGCCCGCGCCCGCGATGGCTTCGGTGGTGATCACGTGCTTATCGACATTGCTTTCCGGGGCCTGGACTTTCAGATCCAGCCAGTCGGTCAGGGCGTCCAGCGCGCCGTTGGTCAGTGCCATCCCGGCGTTCTTCACAGCCACCATCAGGCTGTTCTTCAAATCCTGGCCTAAGGTGCCGCCCTTGATGTAGGCGGACAGCTTATCAACGTCCACGATGCCGTCGGTCAGCGCGCCGATGGTGCTGTCCTTGATGTTGTTGGCGGCCTTCATGACGCTTTCCTTCATGGCCTCGCGGAACTTGGCGCCGTCCAGGACGGTTTCCTTCATATGGCTCACGGAGGCTTCCGCCTTCTTGACCGTGTTGGTGACAAGGTCGATCTTGCCGCCGATCACCTGAGCGTAGTTCGTCACCACACCGTCCACAAGCGTGGTAAAGCCGCCAATAGTGGCGTCGATATTCTCCTTGATAAAGCTGGTCACGCTGTCGATGCGTTCTTCGATCTGCTTCTTGATCTGTTCCGCGGCCTGTTCCGTGGCGTGTTCCGTAATTTTATCCAGATTCTCCAGCAGATTCCCGGCGGCGGTGGTCACCTTCTCGGCGGCGCTGATGATGCCCTCCGCCTTGGTTTCCAGGGATTCGGCCAGACCGGTCAGGGTTTCCAGCTTGTTTTTGAGCAACTCGATCTTGCCGGTGGTGAATTGCTCCGCAACGTCGGCGGTGCTGGTCACCACGTCGATGATCCGCTTGGCTTCGTTGTAAATGGCTTTTACTTCGGCCAGGGCGTCCGCGGACGCCTTTTCGGCGGCCTCTTTCAGGGTCTTTTTCAGGGCGTCCTGCACGCCGTTCTGGAAGGCTTCGGCGTCAAAGGTCAGGCTGGTCACGCTGTTCTTGATGGTTTCCAGCACCAGGCTGGCCATTTCATCCTTCAAATTGAGCACGACATCCTTGCCCAAATCGGCGGCCATCTGAGCGAAATCCGTTTCCAGCACGGCGTCGATGGCGTCGCTCAGCCGTCCGGCCAGGGCTTCCATATCGGACTTGACCTGCTTGAGCTTTTCAAGATGCTCTTTCAGGGCGGAAATATCGGTGATCGCGGACATATCCGTCAGGTCGGACAGGGCGTCCAGCTCGGACAGGTTGGCCAGCGCCTTGATCTGGGCGATGCCGTCCACCAGATCGTGATAATCCTTCCGCAGGTCCTCGGGCAGCATGTCTTCGCTGATGTCCAGGCTGATGTCCTTGACGGAAAGCAGCGTTTCCTCCAGCTTGGCGATCACGTCGTCGATCCGGCCCACGGTGGCTTCCACCTGTTCCACCGCCGCATTGATGATCTCGATGGGAGTCATCAGCTCGGAGAAATCCAGCAGCTCGTCGGCCAGGCTGCCGCTTTCGATGGACTTCACCAGCTCCAGCGTATCCTTGCCCACAGCCGCTTCCAGGATCTCGTACAGGCTGTCCTTCACCACGTTGGGAATGTTGTTGAACACGTCGGCGGCGGCGTTGATGTTGTTGGTCAGCAGGTCGGTGATCTCGCTGAAGCTGCCCACGGAGAGCAGCGCTTCGCCGAAGCCGTGTTCGTCCGTCAGCATGCCGCTGGCGATGTCCTTTGCAATGCCCGCCACCACGCTGGCGATGCCGCCGGTCACGTCCAGCACCGCGTCGTACTGGGACAGGCCCAGCTTATCCATGAGGGAATTGAGAAGATCGTTCAGCGCCTTTTCCAG
>JAFSNT010000033.1 GCA_017443295.1 Clostridia bacterium | reverse complement strand
CCTACCAGCACGTCCGCAGGGATCGCCTGCAGGGCTTCCGAAAGATTTTGGCTGTTCAGTTCCGCGCCGTCCTTGGGCAGAAGCAGCATGTTCGCGCCGTAGGAACGGAACTGCGCGCCCATCTGCCGGGGCACGTCCACATAGATGGTCACCAGTCCTGCCAGGATCGTCGCGCCGATGCCGATGGACAGCAGCGCGATCAGCATGCGGGAGCGGCGACGCAGCAGCGATGCCGTAATCATTCGCAGAAACATTCTTCGTTTGGTCATTCTTTTCCCTCCGTGAATAGAGGATGTATTGGGGGCTTCTTCAGCTCCCAAACCCCTAAACGTTTCCTGTTCAATGGCCTCCATGCAATACCTCGGCAGGCCGCAGCCGCAGAATCTGCCGAATGGCGGGCAGACTTCCTGCAATCGTAACCAGTGCAATCAAACCGGCCACGATAGGCGCAACCTTGGGGTTCATATCGATGGACGAACCAAAGACACTGTGGCCGATCAGCTGCGCGAACCCGAAACCCAGGAAATACCCGGCTCCAAAGCCTGCAAGAGCGGTAATCAATATCTCCGTCATGACCACACCGGTAATGGAATGATCCCTTGCGCCGATGGCTTTGAGCAAGCCGATTTCCTGGCTGCGCTCCATGACGGAGGCGGTGACCAGGTTGGAAATGCCCAGCGCCGAACCGATGAGGCTCAGGGCTGTGATCAGGATCATGAGCAATTTGGTCTTATCCAGAATGGTGCCTTCGCTTTCGGCCACCTTCCGAACGGCGCTTGCGACAGAGCCGGTAATGACCTCCTGAATCTGATAGCAGATGGCGCTGACGTAGGCCGTGCAGTACCAGGTTTCATAGTCCCTGGAGGACAGGGCGGCTGGGTTTCTGGCTGCCCGGCGGGCCAGCTCGTTATCCGGGGTGGTGAGGGCGGAAACCTCAATGGAAGCCACCTTGTTTTCCCGGTCGGTCATCGCTTGAACCAAATCCAGCGTGGCAAAGATTTGTTCGTCCTCGTCGCCGCCCGCGTCATAAATGCCAACGATGGTAACGTCCCTTTCCCCGTGGGAAGCGGAAATGCGCACCGTGTCGCCCGCGTGCCAGCCCATTTTCTGCGCAAGCAGCGCTCCCACCATGATTTCAGAAGCCGCGTCGCCGTCCTTTTCATCCAGCCAGCGGCCTTCGGTCACGTCCCACCAGGAACGCATCCCCACCACGCCCGCGTCTAAGCTTTCGCCGGTGGGCAGGTCCAGGTGATGATTGAACCAGGTGCCCGTCATTTTCACGTTTGAACCTTCCGGCAATGTGACAGAAGCGTCCAGGAAGGGTGTAAAGTCCACGATATTGAAGGCCCAGAAGATGGTTTTGAGCTTTCCCAATTCGTCCTCCCGCAGATAAGCCGTGTTCAGTTCCCCTCCTTCTCCCACGTCGTAAATATCGGAGAGAAGGGAGGAATCCTTGGGCTTTACCACGATGTTGGCCCCATAGTTTTTCAGTTCCTTGTTGACCTTTTCTTCCACGCCCAGCACCACGTTGAGCATCCCTGTGGCCAGGGACGCGCCCAGCGCGATGGTCAGCGCGATCAAAAGCATTTTGCCCTTCTGATGAAAGAGCACGCCGCGGATCATACGAAACAGCATGGTTTTTATCCTTTCCGGGGGAAACCGCTCTTTGGAGGCCAAAGAATGGTTTCCCCCTTGGCCGCATCCTCAATCGTCGCAACTCCGCTTCATGCGGAGATTGCTCGTTTCGGATGATCTCACCGCCGATGAGATTCCCGCCACAGGCGGTCATCGGCGGTTCGTCCCCTTCCAAGAAAGCCATATGGGGAAATTGATTCTTTGGCTAAACCAGCTTGTTTCTCCCTGTTTATCGGAATTCTTTTTCACCGGCGATAATATCGCTCAGCTTGAAAACAAGGTT
Source organism: Clostridia bacterium (assembly GCA_017443295.1). Lineage (GTDB taxonomy): Bacteria > Bacillota > Clostridia > Christensenellales > Aristaeellaceae > RUG563. Next base: position 2,825 of record JAFSNT010000033.1, on the reverse strand, counting down.
CCCATCTTTTACTTCATAAGGCATGGGAATCGGATTGCAGCCGCCCTTGAAGCCGATGGTATTGATGTTCATGACCACGTCGCACCGTTTGCAGATGATCTGCCCGCTACGCTCGAAGTAACCCGCGTTGCCGCATACCTCGCAGGCGTCCAGGCCCACGCCGAAGGACGCGGAACCCGGCTTTTTTACTACGATCCAGCGGACGTTGATATTTTTCTCCGTTTTATATTCAAAGCGGTGCAGATGCCCGTCGCTGACATTTTCGATGGGCACCAGGATGACGCCCGCTTCCTGATCCACGGTATAGCTTTCCGGGGCGGATAATTCCACCTGTTTGGTATCGTTGGTTTTGACCACTGTCATGATCACTGTGCAAAGCGCCGCGCATACCAGCACGCCCGCGGCCACGCGCCGCCAGTGCCGGTTCCGGGCTTTCAGCTTGCGGTGCTGGGCGGGATTGTCGTAAGGCTCTTTGATGATCGTGCCCTGGCGGAACAGAAGCACGGCCAGCAGCACGGCAATTCCCGCCATGACCCAAATAAACAGCATGGAAAAATTCGCGGTAAACATCATCCAATCGCCGATCCATCCATAGGCCGCGTTGGTGTATTTCACAGGCCATTTCAGCCACTTGGCCCGGTTCACCCAAGGGACGAAGAAGCGCCCGAAACAATAAACGGCGAAGGTCACAAGCCCTGTGTTCAGCAGCACAGGCAGCAGTCCGTAAGGCTTTATATACAGCGCGCAGCGGGAAAGAAGGCGCGAATAAATCAGCAGCAGGATCAGCGCGCCCAGCCATCCGGCCATGCGCACCAAATAATAGGACGATAAATACCCTTGCCCCATGGTATTGAAGCTGAAAGGATACAGCAGAACGCCGGGCAGGGAATAGAAAATCAGCGTTGCGGAATAAAGCGCTCCCGCAAGGCTGAGCAGCGTGCCGCCCGCTGTCGTTTTCCTGTTTTCCTTTCGGCCAAACAGGATCGTCAGCAGCAGGATCAGCAGGGTCAATGCCAGGAGCACGGCGTAGATATAATGATTCCAATGACTGGAGATAATCAGGTTGGTATTGTATTTGACGATTGCCAGGGCGACGGAAGCGAGTACACCCACCCCCAAAGAGATCCCATGGATGATCCGTCCCCTGTGGCCAAACAGCCGGGACAGCAGGATGTGGATCAGGGTGGTCAGCGTGACAGCCAGAAACAAGTCCTGCGTCACCATCCAGAGATACTTGAACACAGCATAACCTCCGAATATTCAGAGTTCATAAACGTGCGTAATGCTGGCGCGTCCTCCCCCGCGGAAGACACGCCAGCAATCGTTTGCCGAACCAACCCCATTCGGCTTTCTTGGAGGGGAACAAACCGCCGATGACCGCCAGTGGTGGGAATCTCATCGGCGGCGGAGAATCCCCGTCTCCGTTCTTACCACTCCTTAACGAACTTCCAGCCGGTCCAGGTAGCCACAAGAGGCTCAGTCCAGAAGCCTTCCTTGGCGTCTACGCCGGTTTCAGCGTCCACATGGAGCAGGTAGCCGTTTTCCGCGGGGCTCTTAATGTACAGGGTGATGGTATATTCGCCTTCGGGCAGGGGGATGTTGTTGCCGTAGTGGGGGCCGTCGGAAGCAGCCATGGGCATCATGGAGCCGGAGTACACTTCCTTGCCGTCCTTATCCTTGATGACAAAATCAATGCTCAGGTAGGGCACCCAGCCGTCCACGGGGAAACCATAGGGATTCTCGTTGGCGGTCAGGTCCACTTCGATGTGCAGGTCGCTGCCTTCCTTGGGCGTCGCGTTTTCAGCGGGAGCCATATCCACAGGCTGGAAATACACCATGGCCATGGTCATGAAACCAACTTCCTGTTCGCCTTCCACGCCCAGCTCGTATTCATCGAAACCGGCTTCTTCTTCGGCGAGACCAAAAGCGGACATGCTCATCAGCATCATAGCGGCCAGCAGCAGGGCAAGAAACTTTTTCATGGTATAAAATCCTCCTACAAAATTTTGTATATCCTGCGCGGGTTGCGCGGGGCAGCGCCGCGGGGGTATCGTTAAGACTTTGCAGCCTGTTTTTTCAGGGCGTCTATTTTGCCCCGATAATGCGCCACCAGGAACGTGATCAGCAGGATGATGGCAAGAATCAACTGCGGCAGCAGGGTTTCCAGCCAAGGATAAATACCAAAAATCTGGATCACGTCGTTTTCCGGAATGCCGGGCACGTTCAGCGTCAGATCGAACACGTTGCCTTCGGCCAGTTCCTTGATGCCGCTGCCCAGGAAGGAAACGCACATCACAGCCATCAGGATGGAAGTGGCGGTAAAGAACACCTTGATGGGCAGCTTAATGGACAGCTTGGTGATCGCCAGGTACACGAACACCAGCAGCACGCAGCCTGCGCCGAAGCCTGCCCATACCATCCCGGGATTGCCCTCTGAAAACATCGGCTGATAGAACAGCACCACTTCCGCACCTTCCCGGAATACGGAGAGGAAGGCGGTGAACGCGAGGGCAAAGGCACTGCCCTGCTCCACAGAGCTTTGAACTTTCCCGTCGATATAACGGCTCCAGGAGGCGGCCTCCGCTTTGGAGATCATCCAATTGCTCACATAGAACAGCACACACACGGCAATCAAGGCGGTGATGCCTTCGATGACTTCCTGCGCCAGTCCCGCGCCTACGAACGCCTGCTTGGCCCAGGCCAATACAGCGGCGGCAGCGAAGCTGGCAATCACGCCGCATACCGCGCCGATGTAGACGCTTTTCAGACTCCTGCCGTTGCCGCTCTTGGTCAGGTAGGCGATGATTGCGGCAATGACCAGAATG
>JAFSNT010000032.1 GCA_017443295.1 Clostridia bacterium | reverse complement strand
TCCTACTTCCTACTTCCTACCTCCTACCTCCTACTTCCTACCTTTATGAAGACGGCACCTTCTTCACCTCCGCCCCCAGTGCCTTGAGCTTGTCTTCCAGCCCTTCGTACCCCCGCATCAAATGCCCGCCGGGGTCTGACAGGGTGGTGCGGCCCTGGGCGATGAGCCCGGCCAGCATCAGCGCGGCGGCGGCCCTGAGGTCGGTGGCGGTCACGTGCGCGCCGTTCAGGGCGCGTCCACCCTGGATCAGGGCAAGCTGTCCTTCCACGCGAATCTGCGCGCCCAAACGCTTCAATTCCACCACGTGCATGTACCGGTTTTCAAAAATGGTTTCCAGAAATACGGAGAGGCCGTGGGTTTGGGTGGCCACCACCATCAGCGGGGCCTGCATGTCGGTGGGAAATCCGGGATAGGATAAGGTACGGGCCTCCATGGGATGCCGGGCCTTGCCCCGCAGGCGCAGGCCCCGGGCGTCCTCCTGGCAGATCATGCCGGATTCGGTCAGCTTGAACAGCAGTGCCCGCATGTGATCCGTCCGCGCGCCCTCCAGCAGCACGCTGCCCTCCGTCAGCGCGGCGGCGCAGGCTAAGGTGCCCGCCTCGATGCGATCCGGGATGGGCGTGTATTCCGCGCCGTGCAGGCATTCCACGCCCTCGATCATGATGTTGGCCGTGCCCGCCCCGGCGATGCGCGCCCCCATGCAGGTGAGGAACCGGCAAAGATCGGTGATTTCCGGCTCCTTGGCCGCGTTTTCGATGCGTGTGACGCCCCGGGTCAGCGCCGCCGCCATGATCAGGTTTTCCGTGGCCCCCACGCTGGGAAAGTCCAGGTAAATATTGCCGCCCCGCAGGCAGCCGCTCACCTGCACCGTGCCGCCCTCCTGCTCCACCCGCGCGCCCAATTTTTGCAGGCCCTTCAAATGCAGGTCGATGGGCCGCTGTCCGATGGCGCAGCCGCCGGGCATGGACAAAAGGCACTCGCCGCACCGGGCCAGCAGCGGCCCCAAAATCAGCACCGAGGCCCGCATGGTGCGCAGCAGCGCGTTTTCTTTGGGACTCGTTACGCTCACGGCGCGCACCCGAACGGAATCCTCTTCTTGAGATACTTCCGCCCCGCAGGCGCGCAGGATGTCCAGCATGTGCGTTACGTCCGTAAGCTTCGGCACCTGATGAATGATGATTTCCTCCTGGGTCAGCAGCGCCGCCGCCAAAATGGGCAGCACCGCGTTTTTCGCTGTACTCACATGAACCTCCCCGGACAGCCGGGGCGAAAAATCAATCTGATACTGGGGCATGGGTCACACCTCCGCAAAACCTTCGTTTCGCGGTCATTGTGCCCGGCGTCGGTTGATCATTTTCTGCTGGAAAACGGGCGCAAAACGGTTCCCAGCAAGTTTTTTTCAGCATATCGGGGCGGAAATCCGGCGTTTTGGCGCATTTCCAAGGCAGATTTTTGCGGATGGAAAAGGATGCCTGTTTTCATTGCTTTACATCATAAATGTTTTGTGATATAATTTTATCATAAAATTGATATGAAGGAGGAATCAACATGATGATTCGACCCTCCGCCGCGTTGCGGAACGATTACGCTGGCATTTCCGAACTGGCGAAAAGCACCAGCGAACCCATTTTTATCACCAAAAACGGGGAAGGCGATTTGGTGCTTATGAGCATTGAGGCGTATGAACGGCGGGAGCAGATGCTGGCGCTGCGGGATTCGATATTAAAAGCAGAAGAAGAAAGGTTAGCCGGTGCTCCAACGATCAATCTTGAGGATGCTTGGGAACAGTTGAGGAGACGTGCCGATGAAATGCAAGATTGAATTGACAAAAGACGCATGGGAAGACCTGAAAAGCATTCAAGAATGGTACGTTCTGAACTTCGGCAAAGAAACAGAGTTAAAAGTGACACTGAAAATAAAACAAGCACTGAATCGCTTGGAGGATTTCCCGGATTCAGGTTCTCGTGTGCCGGATGAATGGCTCGACAGACAGGGTTACAGAATGGTCATTACAGGTCGCCATGCGGCAGTGTATAAACATGTGGGAAATACCGTATTTGTTTACCGTATCGTTGACACGCGCCGACAGTATACAAGGCTGTTCTATGAGTGATTCGGAGGAACCCCATGGGTCAATTTGTTTTGAAAGCCCCCTACACCGCACGGGGCGACCAGCCTCAGGCTATCGAGGCCCTGGCGCGAGGGGTCAAAGAGGGCATGCCCGCCCAGGTGCTGCTGGGGGTGACGGGGTCCGGCAAAACCTTCACCATGGCGTCGGTCATTGAAAAGGTGCAGCGGCCCACCCTGGTGATCGCCCACAACAAAACCTTAGCCGCCCAACTCTGCAGCGAGTTCAAGGCGTTCTTCCCGGACAGCGCGGTGGAATATTTCGTTTCCTATTACGATTATTACCAGCCGGAAGCCTATATTCCGTCTTCCGATACTTATATCGAGAAGGACGCCTCCGTCAACCTGGAAATCGACCGCCTGCGCCACAGCGCCACCGCCGCCCTGAAGGAGCGGAACGACGTGATTATTGTCGCCTCCGTTTCCTGCATTTATTCCATGGGCGACCCCAGCGAGTACGAGGGCCAGATGATTTCTCTGCGGCCCGGCATGCAAATGAGCCAAAACGACCTGCTGCGCCGATTGGTGGACATCCAATACGAACGCAACGATGTGGCGTTTGAGCGCGGAAATTTCCGCGTTCGGGGGGATACGGTGGAGATCATTCCCAAAGGACAGCTGGAAAACGGCGTCCGAGTGGAGTTCTTCGGCGACGAGATCGACCGGATCAGCGAGTTTTCGGTTGTGGACGGCCACGTGCTGCATACCGTCCAGCACGTTCCCATCTTTCCAGCTACCCACTACGCCACCAACCAGGAAAACCGGGAGGAAAACATCGCCCGCATCCAGCGCGACATGGAAAAGCGGGTGGCGGAGTTCGAGGCGGATGGCAAGCTGCTGGAAGCCCAGCGCATCGCCCAGCGTACCAAATACGATATTGAGATGCTGCGGGAGATCGGCTTCTGCACCGGCATCGAGAATTACAGCCGGTATTTTGACGGGCGCAAGGAAGGCGACCCGCCCTTCTGCCTGCTGGACTATTTTCCCAAGGGCTTTTTGGTGATGATCGACGAAAGCCACGTGACGGTTCCCCAGATTCGCGCCATGTACGCCGGGGACCGGGCGCGGAAAAACATGCTGGTGAATTACGGGTTCCGCCTGCCCTCCGCCTTTGACAACCGGCCCCTGACCTATGAGGAATTTGACGAGCGGGTGAAGCAGGTGATCTACGTATCCGCCACCCCCGCGCCCTACGAGCGGGAGCGGGCCAGCCAGATCGTGGAGCAGATCATCCGGCCCACGGGCCTCCTGGACCCCAAGATCATCGTGCGCCCCGCCACCGGGCAGGTGGACGATCTGGTGGGCGAAATCCACAAGGTGATCGAAAAAAAAGAAAGGGTGCTGGTGACCACCCTGACCAAGAAAATGGCGGAGCGCCTGACGGATTATTTGGACGAATTGGGCATCCGCGTGCGTTACCTCCATTCCGATATTCAGACCTTAGAGCGCACCAAGCTGATCCGGGAATTGCGCATGGGCGAATACGACGTGCTGGTGGGCATCAATCTGCTCCGGGAGGGCCTGGACCTGCCGGAAGTGGCGCTTGTCGCCATCCTCGACGCGGACAAGGAAGGATTTCTGCGCTCCGAAACCAGCCTGATTCAGACTATCGGCCGGGCCGCCCGCAACGTGGAAGGGCGCGTGATCATGTACGCCGACAGCCCCACCGATTCCATGATGGCGGCCATCGGCGAAACCAACCGCCGCCGGGCTATTCAGGAGGCCTACAACGAAGCAAACGGCATCACCCCCGAATCGGTGAAAACCGCGGTGCGCGCCCTGCTGGAAATCACCGACCAGACCAGCGAGGAAATTACCGGCGGCATGGAGGAGGACGAAAAGGCCGAATGGATCAAGCAGCTGGAGGACCAGATGCTCACCGCCGCTTCCGCCCTGGACTTCGAGAAGGCCGCCAAGCTGCGCGACCAGCTTTTCGCCATCCGGGGTGACGCGCCCATGGACAAGCACCAGCCCTCCAGGCGGCGCAGGGAAAAGATGCGCAAGACGGAAAGGGGATAGAGACGGAGGGAAAGTGGAAATTGAAAAGTGAAAAGTGAAGATTGATTCAGTCGGCGTTTTTCTGGGCGACAGGAGTCGCGGACTGAACAAAGTTTCACTTTTCACTTTCCACTTTTCACTTTTTAACCTCAGCTCCTGCGCTTTTCCACAAGCTTGAAGATCATGGGATACACGCCGAAGCCTAAGAACGCGATGACGGCGTACCGGGCGAAGCGCACCAAAAGGGCTGCGTAGGTGCCGCTTGCCAGGAATTCCTTGGAGAAAGGCAGCTTGAGCAGGGTGTTCAGCGCGAAATAGCATACCAGGCCGCCCAGCAGACGCAGGACGATCCAAAGCGGCTTGAGGGTGTTTTCAAACCGGACGTATTTTTCTTCCACCAGCGTGCCGCCCATAAAACCGATCAGCAGCCCGGCGGAGGAAAAGAAATCGGCGCTCTTGCAGTAGAAGAACCCCGGAAGGATTGTAAGGAGCAGGATGCCGTACAGCGCTAAAGTGCTGCTGAGTTTCTTTTGCAGCACGGGGATCAGCAGGGCGGCCAAAAGGCCCAGCGCCCAGCCCGCCAGCACGTCCGTGGGATAGTGGGCGCCCATGGCCACGCGGGAGAAGCCCACCAGCAGGGGCAGAACGAAAGCCAGAGCGGCGAGCCACTTCTTCTTTCCGTTCACCGACAGGGAACCGTAGGTGGCGGCGGCGTTGGTGGAATGGCCGCTGGGGAAGGAATAGCCCTGGGCGGAAATGTCATAGATATCCGCTTCCGGCTCCAC
>JAFSNT010000031.1 GCA_017443295.1 Clostridia bacterium | reverse complement strand
GTAGCCCTGCAGGTGCCGCATGCCTAAGTTATAGGAGCAGTTCAGCACGCCGCAGTAGGCGTCGCCGCGGCCGTTGATCAGGTCGCCGTCGCCTTCGGCAGCCGCCACGAACATGCAGGGGCCGTCGAAATACTTGGCGATCAGAGTTTCGGGGGTCTCGGGGCCGAAGTTGCCCAGGAACACAACCAGGGCGTTGCACTCGGCAGCCTTCACGTCGGCCACGGCCTTGAGCATGTCGGCTTCGTTTTCCACGGTGACGGGGCACTCGTACAATTCACCCTTGTAAGCCTTCTTGATGGCCTCGCGGCGGGCGATGGACAGACCGATGGGGAAACAGTCGCGGGATACGGCGACGATGCCTAATTTGACCTCGGGAATGTTGCAAGCCATTGTAATCTCCTCCATTTTTCAGTTTATTCCATAAAAACCATTACAGTTTTTACTTTTGCGGTTGCGCCGCGTCACTTCGCCACGGCCAGCAGCGCCTCATGGCCATTTTGGTAGATCCTGAGTGCGCGAACCAGGGCTTCATAGCAGATATCGCCCACGTCGTCGCTGTCCCGCAGGATCAGATCCATGCTCATGGTGACGGTGTTGTCGCTGGTGTCCACATAGAACGCGCAGAATTTGTAGTTGTAATTCAGCTCGTTGCAAATCCGGTACGCCTCTTCGATGGAATCCGGGTTCAGTTCAACCAGATTCCATATGCGGATGTTGCATTCCTCGTTGTCTTCGGTAAAGAAGAAGTTGACTTTGATGTCGTCGTCAAAGGTGAGCCTGACGTGTTCGTCGTCATCCTGGTCGATGCCCAAATAGCTGTAGTTTATGTCGGCGGCCTCCAGCGCCTGCAGAAAGCGGACGGTGTTGGCGTAGGTGACGTTCTTGGGCATTGCGAACGCGACGGAGCAGACGGCGATCATACAGACCGCCAGCAGGAGCGAAACGAGCTTCTTCATGGGTGGCGTCCTCCTTTTTCTGTGGGTGCAGGTTACGGAAACGGGCCTGATCCTCAGACGGACAGATCAGCGGCGATGTCAATGTTCTCGCCTTTCAGCCCAACGTAAGCGCCGTCCTTGGCTTCGGCGCTGTCGGCGTGGGCCAGCAGCCACTTGTTCCTGGCCCAAAGGCTCTTGTCCAGGGTGTTCTTGCCGGTGCCGGGGCGGTAGTCGGTGTTGGTATTGAGGGGCAGGGCCACCAGCACCCTAAAGCCCTTGGCGGGGTCGGCGTGGCAGGGAGCATAGTGCAGGGTGGTGGCGTACACTTCCACCAGCACGCCCTTGGGCACGAAGAAGGCCTTCACCTTGGCGGTGTCCAGCACGTCGTTTTCGATCTCGCCCTGCTTCGCCAGAAGCAGAATGAAATCCTCGGTGCCTAAGTTAAATTCGCTGTCCCGGTGATATTCTAAGCAGTTCAGCTTGGTGTTGTGCCCGTTGCAGCAGCCCAGCTGGAAGGGCATGCCGCCGAAAAGGATCTCGCCCAGCGCTTCCGCGCCGTCCGCCGCGTGCAGGGTGTCCACCCTGGGGAAATACACCACGCCGTCGGGGCAGGGAGTGGTTTCTTCCAGGGCCTTCAAAATGCCCTTCACGTCGTAGCCTTCCACGATACGGCCATAGGGAGCGAAGGATTTGTCGGTTACGGGAATGATCTGCATGGTGATTACCTCCATTCAATGCAAAGACGAAAGTGAAAAGTGGAGAGTGAAAAGTGAAAAGTTATTTTGTTGCTCAAGCGCAAAAGACAAACACCATTTTCACTTTCCACTTTTCAATTTTCACTTTTTCTTACAGTTGCGCCAATGTATGGAACTCGTCCTTTAAGTCCAGATAAATCTTCTGGTACAGGTCGAAGAAGGGTTCGTAGGCCGCGTGACGGTCCGCGTCGGGCAGGAGGGGTTCGCTCTCCTTGAGCAGTTCCTTGCAGGCGGAGGGCACGTCCTTGTAGATGCCCGCGCCGACGCCCGCTAAGATCGCCGCGCCCAGGGCCGGGCCTTCGGTGTTCTGGAGGGTGGAAACGGGCATATTGTACATGTCCGCCATCATCTGCCGCCAGAAGGGGGACTTTGCGCCGCCGCCGCAGGCCAGCATGGCGTTGGGGGCCACGTGCATGCCCCGCAGCACGTTCAGGTTGTGCCACTGGGAGTACATAACGCCTTCCATGACGGCGCGCACGATGTCTTTCTTGGTGTGCATGGCGGACAGGCCGAAGAGTACGCCCCGGCTTTCGGGGTCTAAGATCGGGGAACGCTCGCCCATGAGGTAGGGCAGATAAATCAGCCGGTTGGCCCCGATGGGGCTGCGGGCCGCTTCCTGGTTCATGAGTACGTAGGAATCGGTGCCCATTTCCTTGGCCACTTCGATTTCGGCCTGGAAGAACTGATCCCGGCACCACTTGAGGCTGAGGCCCGCGGCCAGGCCCACGCCCATGACCACGTAGCAGCCCGGCACGGCGGCGCAGAAGGTGTGTACCCGGCCCGCCGGGTCGATCTGCACGGAATTGGAATGGGCGAAGATCACGCCGCTGGTGCCGATGGTGGTGAAGGCTTTGCCCTCGCACACCACGCCGGTGCCGATGGCGGCGGCCATGTTGTCCCCCGCGCCGGCGGCAACGGGCATGCCCACGGGCAGGCCGGTGAGCCTGGCGGCTTCCTCGGTGATATAGCCCGCCACATCGCTGCTCTCAACCAGAGGCGGCAGCATGCTCATGGGGATGCCGGTCTTTTCACAGATTTCCTCGCTCCAGCAGCGGCGCGGCACGTCCAGCAGGTTGGTGCCGGAGGCGTCGCTCATTTCCATGTGATACACGCCGGTGAGCTTCAGGCGCACGTAATCCTTGGGCAGCTGGATGTGGCGCGCCTTTTCCCAGATTTCGGGCTGGTTTTTGCGCACCCACAGAATTTTCCCGGCGGTGAAGCCGGTCAGGGCGGGGTTGGCGCTGATCTGAATCAGCCTCTCCCTGCCGCCCACCAAATTGGTGAATTCCTCGCAGCTTTCGATGGTGCGGTTATCGCACCAGATAATGGACCGGCCCAGGGCCTTGCCGTTATCGTCCGTCAGCACCAGGCCGTGCATCTGCCCGGACAGGGACAGACCCGCGATGTCCTTAGGGTTCACCTGGCTCTTGGCGATGACCGCCTTGATGGTGTGTACCGCCGCGTTCCACCAATCCTCCGGCTCCTGCTCCGCCCAGCCGTTATAGGGCTGATACAGGGGATATTCCTCCAGAGCGGAGGCGATTTCCTTGCCATGTACGTCAAACAGCACTGTTTTGGTGCCCGAGGTGCCCAAATCCACGCCAATCAGATATTGCAACTTCATCCTGCTCCCTTCGTAAAAAATCCTGGGGAAACGATTACCCCTATTGTAGTTGAAAAAAGCCAAAAATGCAAGAAAAACGCAAAACATTTTATATCGTTTTTTTATGCAGATTTTGCGCTCTGTTTTCGTCGTCCGCGCCGAATGAATTATCCTTGACGGCCCGGCCAATTATGATATAATTTTTCTTGTAAACAAAAGCAGGGAGGCGGCTTCAATGCTCCGTTTTGACGAAATGACCTTACAGGAACTGATTCGCCCGGAGGGCTACGACTGCGAATGCGGGAAGCATCACGCCTGCGCCATGGATTTTCTGGAAATCGGGCCGGGGGCCGTTGCGAAGGCGCCGGACATGGTGCGGGCCATGGGCTGTGAAAAGCCCTTTATCGTGTGCGACAAAAACACCTATGCAGCCGCAGGGAAGCGGGTGGACGAACTGCTGACCGCGGCGGGCATCGCGCATCAGCTGTATGTGATTCCCTGCGCCGGGCAGAAGATCGCCCCGGCGGAGTGGGAAGTGGGCAGCGTGATGATGCATTACGACCCCGCCTGCGATTTGATTTTGGGCGTGGGCAGCGGCGTGATCAACGATATCTGCAAGGTGGTGGGCAACGCGCTGGGCAAAAAGAGCGCCATCATCGGCACCGCCCCCTCCATGGACGGCTACGCCTCCAATTCCTCCGCCATGGAGATCAACCACGTGAAAATGACCCTGTTCAACCGCGCCCCCAAGGGCATGATTTTGGACACGGAAATTCTGGCCCAAGCCCCCATGCGCATGCTGTGGGCGGGGCTTGGGGACATGCTGGCCAAATATATCGCCCTGTGCGAATGGCGCATGAGCCACATCGTCACCGGCGAATACTACTGCGAAGCCGTGGCCGCGCTCATGCGGGCGGCGCTCAAGCGCGTGGTGGACGCGGCGGCGGGCATCCCGGACCGGAAGCCCGAGGCCATTCAGTCCATCGCCGAGGGCCTGGTGATTTCCGGCATCGCCATGGCCTACGCGGAGATTTCCCGCCCCGCCTCCGGCACGGAGCATTATTTCAGCCATATGTGGGAAATGATGGCCCTGGAGCGCAACCAGCCCTACGACCTGCACGGCATCCAGGTGGGCATCGGCACGGCCATGATGCTGAAGCTGTACCGAAAATTCCGGGAGATCACCCCCAGCCGGGCGCAGGCGGAAGCGTACTGGCAGGCCATGACGCAGGAAAAATGGGAGGCGCAAATCAGGCGCATTTTCGGCAAAACTGCCCCGGAAATCATTGAAATGGAACGCAAGGGCCGGAAGAACAACCCTGCCGCCCACCAGGAACGGCTGAACCGCATCCTGAACCATTGGGACGGTATTTTGGCTGCCGTCAATGAGGAGCTGCCCGATGAAAAGGCGCTGCTGGCCCTCATGAAAAGCACCGGCATGCCCGTGAAGCCCTCCGATATCGGCATTTCCGTGGAGGACACGGTGAACGCCTTCGTTGGCGCGCGGGACGCGAGGCTCAAATACATGTGCTGCTCCGTGCTGTGGGATTTGGGGCTGACGGACGAATTCGCGGATTATTTGGCCCAGGTGGCGGAGGAATAAGGCGTGAAGATCATCGCCCGGATCCAAAATGATTTTTCGTCCAAGTTCGGCATTCCCCGGCAAAGCGGGCTGGCCCCCTCCGCCTTGTCCCGCATCGTGTTCGAGCCGGAGTACCGCAACGCCGACGCCCTGCGGGGCATGGAGGATTTTTCCCACCTGTGGCTGATTTGGGAATTTTCAGAAGCCAAAAGGGAAAGCTGGTCCCCCACCGTGCGCCCGCCGCGCTTAGGCGGCAACACCCGCATGGGGGTATTCGCCACCCGTTCCCCCTTCCGGCCCAATCCCATCGGCCTGTCCTGTGTGAAGCTGATCGAAATCCAGCCCCACACCGAGGACGGCCCGGTGCTGATCGTAAGCGGGGCCGATCTCATGAACGGCACGCCCATTTTCGATATCAAGCCCTATCTGCCCTATGCCGACAGCCACCCGGAAGCCAGGGGCGGCTTTGCGGCGGCAGAATGGGAACGGCTGCTGACGGTGGATTGCCCGCCGGAGCTGCTTTCCCGCGTTCCCGAAGCCCGGCAAAAGGCCCTGCTGGAAATCCTTGCCCAGGATCCCCGCCCTTCCTACCAGAACGACCCGGACAGGGTGTACGGCATGGCCTACGGCGGCATGGACATCCGGTTTTCCGTGAAGGAAAACATGCTGACGGTCAAAGAAATCATAAAAAAATAAAAGTGGAAAGTGAAAAGTGGAAAGTGAAGATTTTGACCGCGTTCTGTCCGGCTTTTGCAGAAGGGGCGGTCATATCATCATTCCACTTTTCACTTTCCACTTTTCAATTTTCTTTCCTGTGCAGCCACGCGCTGCCCCGCAACCTGACGCGCTGGACGACGGTGCGCAGCAGCCATTCAAAGGCCAGAGCGATCCAGATGCCCGGCATGCCTAAGCCCATGGGGATGGTGAGGATATAGCCCAGCAGGCACCGGCCCAGGGCCAGGGCGGCCACGGCGCAGGCCCCGGTGAACACCCCGTCCCCCGCCACGCGCAGCACCATGGCGGTCACGTTGCTGTCCACGGCGATGATGGGCATGCCCACGGCGGCGATGGCCAGGGCCACATAAATCATGCCCGTGCTTTCGGGGGGCACGCCGTACATGGCCAGCAGCAGCGGCGTCAGGGGGTACAGAATCAGGGAGGTGGCCGCCATGGCGAAGCGCCCCGCGCGGATCAGGTTTTTGCCGTAGGTCAGGGTCATATCGTACTTTTTCGCGCCGTAGCACTGGCCGCAGACCGTGCTGGTCAGGGCGGTGATGGCCCCTGCGGTGGTATTGTACAGGCTGATGATGGCGTTGGCCCGGGCGTGGGCCGCCATTTCCATGGTGGACAGCTTGGCCAGATAAATGTTCACGATCAGCATGCCGCCCTGCAAAAGCAGGGATTCCAGGGCCAGGGGCATGCCTAAGGCGAAAATATCCCGGGTGGCCTGGGGGTTAAAGTGGAAGAAATGCCAGAAGCGCACCTCATAGGTGTTATGCACCGCCAGCAGCCAGATCATGGCCAGCCCCATGCCGATCACCCGCGCCACGATGTAGGAAAGGCCCGACCCCATCACGCCCAGCCCCATGCCGTTGATGAACAGCAGGCTTAATAGCAGGTGGGCCACGTTGATCACGATGGTGAGCAGCAGGCTGGATTTTGTATCGCCCAAATTGCGGAAAATATTGAATATGGCGTTGAACACGGAAAAGGGAATAAAGGAAATGCACATCATGCGCATGTAGCGCACGGCGTAATCGGTCACCAGCGGCTCCACGTCCGGGTACAGCAGCTGTACCACCGCGTCCGCCCCGAAATACAAGGCCGATCCCAGCAGCAGCGCCACCGTGAAGCACACCCCCGTCACCTCGCCGATGGCGTGGCGGATTTCGATCACGTCTCCCCTGCCCTTGGCCCTGGCCACCGCGATGGCCCCGCCGGTGGCCAGGGAGGTGAACAGCAGCGACACCATGCCGTTCACCGTGCCCACCAGGGACACTGCCGCCATGGCCGCCTCGCCAAGGCGCGACACCAGCATGGTGGACAGAAGCCCGATAAAGAAAATAAAAAACTGATCCAGCAGCAGGGTCAAAAACATTTTCCGCAGCTCCGGATAGGTGAACTGATCCGTGGTGAGCAGGCTCTCCAGCCGCCGGCGAATGCTTCGCATCACGACGCCTCCTTTGCCATCCAGCGCCTTTATTATACAAAGGCCCCCGCTTTTTTTCAAGCAAAACGTTATCAGAACACGGAAATTATTGGAAGAAATTTGTGCGAAAAACTTTAAAAAAACGCTTGACAGGGAACGGAAATTGTAGTATGATTACTTTCGCGGTTGAGGGAATGCCCTCCGTCGCTGGTATTGGGGAATGGTGTAACGGCAGCACCTACGACTCTGACTCGTATTGTCAAGGTTCAAATCCTTGTTCCCCAGCCATTTTGCCTCCATTGTCTAGAGGCCTAGGACGCCGCCCTCTCAAGGCGGAAACATGGGTTCGAATCCCATTGGGGGTGCCACCCATAAACGCCAACCTTGATTCAGGGCTGGCGTTTTCTGTTTACAGGATTTTTTGATTTTTGGGCGAATATCAATCATACAATACAGCGCGAAATGCTTTTGATCGCGGAAAGGAACGGGCATGGAAAAGAACGGTTTGAAGAAGTATACGGATTTTCTGGTAAAAGAAACGGAAACGCTTCTGAACATTGATTCTCCCACGGGGTATACGGAAAACGCGGCCGCCTGGGTGAAGAATGAATTTGAAAAGTTAGGCTTTGAAACAAAGCTGACCAACAAAGGCGGGGTTCTCGTTTCCTTCGGCGGCGACGGGGAAAACGGCCTGCTGCTGGAAGCGCATTTGGACACCCTGGGCGGAATGGTTGCGGAAATCAAAGGAAACGGCCGCCTCCGGCTCACCAACTTAGGCGGCATGAACCCCAACAATGCCGAAACAGAAAACGTCCGCGTGGTCACGAAGTTCAGCGGCGTTTATGAAGGGACTTTCCAGCTCTGCAACGCTTCCATCCACGTGAACGGCGAATACAACAACATCAAGCGGGACTGGGATACCTGCGAGGTCGTTCTGGACGAGGACGCAAAAAACAAGGAAGATACCGAAAAGCTCGGCGTCGCCGTGGGCGATATCGTGTGCTTTGAGCCGAACGTTCGGATCACGAAATCCGGCTACATCAAGTCCCGCTTTCTGGATGACAAGCTGAGCGTGGGCATCCTCTTAGGGCTTGCGAAATATATCCGGGATGAAAGCATCGTGCCCAAGCGCGCCCTTTACGCCCATATCACGGTGTATGAAGAGGTGGGGCACGGCGGATCCGGCAGCGTTCCCGCGGGATGCACGGAAGCGATTTCCGTGGATATGGGCTGCGTCGGCGAAGGCTTGCAGTGTACGGAGAAGCAGGTTTCCATCTGCGCCAAGGACAGCCACGGGCCGTACAGCTATTCCATGGTCAAAAGGCTGATCGAGGCAGCCAAGGCGTGCGGTGCGGATTACGCGGTGGATATCTATCCGCATTACGGCAGCGACGTGGAAGCGACGCTCCGCGCGGGCAACGACCTGCAGCACGGGCTGATCGGCGCGGGCGTATACGCTTCCCACGGCTACGAGAGAAGCCACCGGGACGGCGCGGAAAACACGCTGCGTCTGCTGATCGCGTTTGCATTATAAAAAAACAGGAACGGGGAGGAGCATCATGAACGAAAACATCTTCAAACGGAACGAGCTGCTGGCGCAGAAAGTGATCAAGGGCCTTCAGTCCCGGAACATGACCGGGTACTATGCCCCGGCCAAAGAAGAAGCGCTGAAACTGGCCCTTTCGCTGATCCCGGAAGGAAGCACCGTGACCATGGGCGGGGCCATGAGCGCCCATGAAATCGGCCTGGTGGACGCGCTGAAAAACGGCAAATACAATTTTATTGATCGGGACGCCTGCGAAGACAAACGGGCAGCTATGCTCATGGCCTACGACGCGGACGTGTTTCTGTCCAGCGCCAACGCCATCACGGAAGACGGGGTCATGATCAATATCGACGGAAACTCCAACCGCGTGTCCGCCATCGCCCAGGGGCCGAAAAAAGTGATCTTCATCGTGGGCATGAATAAAGTCTGCAACGACGTGGACAGCGCCATGAAACGGGCCAGGAACGTGGCCGCGCCCATCAACGCCCAGCGCTTCGGCCTGTCCACCCCCTGCGCCAAGACCGGCGCGTGCATGGACTGCAAATCTCCGGACACCATTTGCTGCCAGTTTTTGATGACGCGGTATTCCCGGCACAAGGACAGGATGCATGTGATCCTGGTCAACGATTCCCTGGGATTCTGAGAACCGATCATCAATATCGAACGACGGGAGAGGTGCTTACCCAATGAACCTGTATGTGATCATAGGCATCGTGCTGGCGGCGCTGAACGCGCTTTCCTTCGGCCTGATGGCCTATGACAAGAAGTGCGCGAAAGCGGGCAAATGGCGGGTGCCGGAAAAAACCCTGTTTCTCGCCACGGCCTGCTTCGGGGGCTTGGGCGGCGTGCTGGGAATGGTGCTGTGCCGCCACAAAACCAAGCACTGGTATTTCAAGCTGTTTTTCCCGCTGCTGCTGGCGCTCCAGGTGATCGCGCTGGCGCTGCTGGCATGGAATTTCCGGGGATAAGGCAATGGCAGAAAAAATGGACGTGAACGGCCGCACATACGATATCGTGAAGCTCTTAGGCCACGGCAAGGGCGGCTATTCCTATCTGGCCCAGGCGGACGGAAAGCAGTACGTGCTGAAACAAATCCATCACGAACCCTGCGCTTACTACCAGTTCGGCAACAAGATCGAAGCGGAGCTGCGGGATTACGAACGGCTGCGGGCGGCGGGCATCCGGATCCCCGAAATGATTGCCTGCGATATCGAGGCCGAGCGCATCGTGAAGGAATACATCGAAGGGGACATCATCTTTGACCTCGTCGCCCGGGGCGTTTCCGTGGAAGCGTATCTTCCCCAGATTCGCCAAATGGCCGATCAGGCCCGGGCCGCCGGGCTGAATATCGACTATTACCCCACCAACTTCGTGGCGCGGGACGGCCTCATCTGGTACATCGACTACGAGTGCAACGCCTACATGGACGAATGGAGCTTTGAAAACTGGGGCGCGCGCTACTGGAGCCTGACGCCGGAATTTCAAAAAGCCCTTGCGGAAAAGAAGGCGCAGGAAAAAGCCTGAACAGGAATTTCAATTGCATTTTTCTGCCGCGGGCCTTATAATGAAAGCGAATAAAACGAGCGGAGGAAACGCCATGGACAAGCATTTCGAGCCTACCTTCCAATCCCTGCGCCAGTATACCGTGCCCGAGTGGTTCAAGGACGCCAAGTTCGGCATCTGGAGCCATTGGGGACCCCAGAGCGTGCCCATGTTCGGGGACTGGTACGCCCGGAACATGTATATTGAGGGTACGCCCCAGTACGAATATCACTTGCGCCACTACGGCCACCCCTCCAAGTTCGGGTATAAAGACGTCTGCGCCCTGTGGAAGGCGGAGAACTTCGACCCCGAAGGGCTGATGGACAAGTATTACCGCGCAGGTGCCCGGTACTTCATGTCCCAGGGCACCCACCACGACCATTTTTTTAACTATGATTCCCAAATCAACCGCATGAACAGCGTAAAGGTCGGCCCCCACAAGGACATCCTGGCCCTGTGGAAAGCGGCGGCGGACAAGCGCGGCATGCCCTTCGGCATCAGCGAGCATTTGGGCGCGTCCTTCTCCTGGTGGCGGGTGAACAAGGGCTGCGACAAGCGCGGCCCCTACGCGTGCGTGCCCTACGACGGCGCCGACCCCGCCTGGCAGGACTTTTATCACGCCAACCAGGAACACGGCCTGGACGATCCCCAGAACGTGTCCCCCTGGTACACGGAAAACAAGGCGTTCCGGGATTACTGGCTGCGGTGCGTGAATGAAATGATCGAAAAGTTCACCCCCGATCTGCTGTATACCGACGGCTCCCTGCCCTTCGGCGGGGCCTGGTGGAACGAGGAGGGCCAGCGCCCCATCAAAGACGAGGACTACGCCCTGGGCCTTGAGGCCGTGGCCCGGCTCTATAACGCCTCCATTAACAAAAACGGGGAAAACCGCGCCGTGTACCTGCAAAAGGATCGGCGGCCGGAAATCTTCAACGTGGGCGTGCTGGACATCGAAAAGAGCCAGCTGCCCGGCATCATGCCCGCGCCCTGGCACACCGACACCTGCATCGGCAACTGGTTCTATGACGTGCATCATCCCTACAAGCAGCCGGAGCAGATCGTGGAAATGCTGGTGGACATCATTTCCAAAAACGGCGTGATGCTCCTCAACATCCTTCAGCGGCCCGACGGCACCATCGACGAGGACGCGGAATTCATTCTGAAAAAGCTGGGCGAATGGTTCTCTGTCTGCGCCGAAGCCGTGTACGGCACCCGGCCCTGGCGCGTGTTCGGCGAAGGCGACACGCTGGTCAAGATCGAAGGCTTCCGGGAGGACAAGACCGACTGGCTGCGCAGCGATTTCCGCTTTACGCAGAAGGACGGCGCGGTATACGCCTTCATGCTGGGCCTGCAGGGCGGGGAAGCCGCCGTGCTGCGGAGCTTCAAGGATCAGGAAATCAGCAGCGTGGAGCTGCTGGGCTACGGCCCGGTGCCCTTCCGCAAGGAATTCGGCCTGCTCACCGTTTCCCTGCCGGACAAGCTGCCCGCGTTCTGCGCCAACGCTTTGAAAATCAGATAAAGACCCGAACGGTACAGACATAAAAAAAGGAGGCGGAACCATGGATTTGTTTCCCCGCACCACCGTGGCAGGGGTATCCCTGTCCCGCTTGATCATCGGAACCAACTGGGTCCTCGGCTGGAGCCACCGCACCCCCGCCGCGGACAGGCAGATCAAAAGCCGCTACGCGGAGGGCTCCCGCGCCGTGCCGCTGCTGGAAACGTTCCTCAGCGAGGGCGTGGACACCATCATGGGGCCGCTGCAGCAGGAACAGGTGATGCAGGACGCCG
Source organism: Clostridia bacterium (assembly GCA_017443295.1). Lineage (GTDB taxonomy): Bacteria > Bacillota > Clostridia > Christensenellales > Aristaeellaceae > RUG563. The sequence continues at coordinate 12,738 of JAFSNT010000031.1, read as the reverse complement.
TCCGGGAAACCATGGAAAAGACCGGAAAAAAGCTCATCCTCATCGACACGCCCGTCATCAACGTGGACGACAGCGCCCAGGGACGCAGCGAAGCCCGCGCCACCATCCGCCGCAGCCGGGAGGCCGGGGCGCTTTTCTGCCTCATCCACCACTCCAGCGCCGAGCAGCTGGTCAACAAAAACCTGCACAAAATCGTCCGGCTGGAGGATTATACCGATATGATCCGGCAGGAGGGGATGATCCCCGGGCTGAGCGCCCACATGCCGGAGCTGATCACCTATTCCGATGAGAACGGCTACGACGTGGAAACCTATATTCAGATCTACAACTGCATGGGCTTCATGATGCAGGAGGAAATCGAAACCGTGGCCGCCGTCATCCACAGCGCGAAGAAGCCCGTCATGACCATCAAGCCCATGGCCGCCGGGCGCACCACGCCCTATGTGGGTCTCAACTTCTGCTGGAATACCCTCCGGCCCTGCGATATGGTAACCGTGGGCTGCTTCCACCCGGATGAGGCGGCGGAGGATATCGAGATCAGCCGGGCCGCCCTGGAGCGCCGCTTCCCGGACATTGGGAAGCGGGCCAGCCCCAACGCCCATCAGGCCGCTTTCGGCGCCCGGAAACCGGAATGACCCGCGCCGCCCCGGCGCGCGGGACATGAGTGAAAACATACGGGGCTATTACACTAATACGATATCGCATCTAAAAAATTGAATGAAATAGAAACAATGGGATTTTTCGCTGGCGCTTTAACGGGGCCTTCCGGCCCGGCCTACGCTGAAAATGATCCACCGGATCATTTTCAGGGCGCTTCGGCCCTCTCGCTCCGCTTGCTCAGAATGACACTGCCCGGCTTGTCATCCTGAGCATCACGGAGCGTTAGCGGAGTGATAAGCGAAGGATCTCCTTCACTTTATATCATTCAATCTATTAGAAAATAAACAGTATAAGTTCTAAAAACCGGAGAAGTTCAAGAGAACAACTCCGTTTTTTGTTGCATAATGAATGATATGAAACAAATCCAGGCAGTAAAACACGATGGTTTTATTTGTGTACCCAGATTTTATGGTTTTGAGGGTATTTTGTACTCCATATCACTCATTTTGTGGATTGTGGCTGGAATAGGTCTATTGCTTTCTGTTCCAGCCACCGAAAATCATATTTCCCGTTGGCTGTATAGGGCATTTTTTCAAGAAAAACAATGTGTTTAGGAATTTCATACGTTTTCAGTTCCGTTTCGCATTTCTTATTGATTAATTTTTTGATTGCCTCTTGATCTGGATTATCATTCTCGGCCACTGTTACAAAGACAGCCGGCACATGCTCCTCTATCGCATCTGGCGCTTCAACCGCAACACATTCCTTGATTTCTGGCATTTCACAAATTTTGTCTTCAATCGTATATGCCGAAATCTTAAAGCCTTGTCGTATAATTACCCTGCGTACTCGCCCTGATAAGAAAACAAATCCGTCTGAATCAATACTTCCCAGATCGCCTGTGTGAATCCATTCTTTCCCATCACTATGCAAGACTTTTACTTTTCTGGTTTCCGCTTCATTCTGATCCTGATCGTAGTAAAGGAAAGCAGTATTTGCCTGAACGCAGATTTCGCCAATTTCACCATACGGCAATTCTTTTTTTGTTTTGGAATCATAGCATATTACTGTCTCTCCGTATTTAGGGATACCAATAGAACCGTATTTATTGTGCAGAATCGGGTTTACAGTAAGGCATCCCCACCCCTCATTATTCCCGTATCCATTTCCAAATTTTGTTTTAAAAACTTCTTCAAATTTCTGATTTTCCTGAATCGTGACTTTATCTCCGCCAGAGACAAGCGCATCGACGCGGGCAAAGAACTTCGCCTTTTTTCTGGAACTGATTTGATCAAAGTGTTCGCATAAATACCTGTAATGAAATGGTGCCCCAAAGGCAAAAGTAAACTTTCCAATATATGGCATGATCGCGTCCGGTTCAAAAGTTGGACTAAGAAGCACCTTGCAGCCCATGGCTAAAGGATATATGATCGCATGGCCCAATCCATATGCAATCCATGGAGGTAAAAGATTGAGCAAAACCTTCCCTTTCTCAACCGGAAGATCGCTATGTGAAAAAGAATAGACGGAAGATGTCGCTGAAAAATCAGAATGAACAATGATCTTTGGCTTTCCGGTTGTTCCGCTGGACTGCACCATGACAGAAGGCCGCGCTTTATCAAATGGAAGCTGCGGGAGGGAAACGCCTGCATAATGACCAGTTTTCAAATAATCCCAAAATTCATGAATACGGTCGTCATGGTACTTATACGCTTGCGTTTCTTTTCTGTGCTTTATTGAATACAGCGCTTTCATTGCCGAATGCATACAGGACGATGGATGTACAATAAGAACACTTTTTATTCCTGTTGTTTCTATGATACCGCGAATAACCGGCAGCAAAAAATCCATCGCTATCAGGCATTTGCTTTTACTGTTAATAATATACTCTGAAAGAATCTTTTCATTTACACGAACATCAAACCATCTTTGTATACAGCCGATCCTGTTTATAGCAAGTGATGCAATAACAGCCTCCGGTGTATTGGTCAAGCCTAAAAGCACTGTATCGCCTGTTTCGCAGCCAGATAAAAGAAAGGCTTTTGCAAGCGAATCAACTTCCTTTTTAAGAGCGCGGTAAGTATATTCATGGCCAAGATATTCAATCGCCGGGTCATCCAAATTGTTCCTGTTGGTATTAAAAACCAAATCATATATGCTTTGATTTGTTTCAATGATACGAGCAGGCTTGTCTCTGTAATACTTGTTTTGCGGCTTATCAACGCTCGGATAACCGGTAGAGTCTTCCATCATCATTTGGTTCTGCTCCTTTCCGACGCGCTTGGGAACGCACCGTGCGAGATATTGGACAGGCTGATCGTGAGAAAAAAACGCTTCCTCATAGGAACACAAAGAGATAATACCGATCTTGAAATTATGTTTGCTTTTATACGATAGCAGCCCTGCGCCAATTTAGTCCGTTTCTTCGAGAAGTTAGCCGTGTGCAACGGTTTTTTAGTCGTGTGTGTAAAGCGCAACCTTCTTCAAATTGTCTTTCTGCGCATGAACATAGGTATTGTAAAGTGTTTCTCTGGTAAACATAACTGCAGTTCTCCTTTCCCCGTCCCTCTTTGCGCCTTGGCTCCGAGTAGAATTATACTCAATTTATTGAGTATTGTCAACAAATTGAGCATGGTACTATGAACATAGTATCCTTGATTTGAAAGGCATGCCGTATGATTACGTATGAGCCGTTATGGAAAACGCTGAACGAGAGAGACATGTCCACCTATGATTTGATTTTCAAACATGGTTTATCCGCTAATACGATTCACCGTATGAAAGTCGGAAAAGCAATCACAACAACCACGCTGAACGAACTATGCTTTATCTTGCACTGTGCCGTTGCGGATATTATTGAATATAGAGAATCAGAAGACGATTGAACGCCGATACCAAAAATGTACAGCGCACGGTTCGCCGCCGTGCGCTGTACGCTGTTATTGGGAGTTGTTATTTCATTCTTCTTTTTTGATCCTTGCAATATACGGATTGTTGTATTCTTCCTCCCCGGTCACTTCCCGGATCACCTGAATGCCCTCGGGCATTTTCACCTGCTGGTCCTCGCTGTACAATTCGATTTCCATCAGGGCCTGATCCGTCCACTGGGGGTACACGTCGATATTGTAATACAGGCCGTTTTCGCTCAGGCAGTAGCGCTGCTTGCGGATGGGCCGGTAATCGGGATCGGCCTGCATGAGCAGCTCCAGATATTCGTCCTGGGTGAGGCGCTCCTCCAATTCAATGCGCTTCATGCCCTCGATCCGGCGCTTGCGGGTCTTGAAATAAATATAATTGCCGTTCTGCCCCCGCTGGCGGATGCGGATCACCTCGCCGGGGACTTCGCTCTTTAAGTACGCCTGCAAAATATCCACGCTCTGGCAGTTGGGCCGCTGGGCCAGCTCCCGCACGTCGGGGTAGGCGATGAGGAACTTCCGCCGGGTGTCCATGGGGCGCGGTTCGCCTAAGAAAGCGGAAATTTCTTTGATGAGGTACAGCATTTTTTCGTCGAAATCCGCCCGGTTGTCGATGACCCGCAGGTGGGGGTGTCCCGTCCAGGAGGCAATGAGCGCGTCGTCCACCGCCCTTGCTTCCTCCACGGTTTCATAACGTGCGGCGTTGTTGGCTAAGGTATAAAACTGCTCCGCGCCCTTGGCCGCCGTGACCAGATGGAACACCGCGTCGTAATGATCCCGCAGGGCCACTTCGTTGGTATCCAGGCGCTTCAAAACATACTTGAATTCCTCGTCGCTCATGTACGCCCGGTTGTCCAGGGCCCCCCGGTCGCACACGATCAGCACCTTTTCCGCGTCGAAGGTCTTGGCGATTTCGGTAAAGGCCAATTCCTTCGCCAGCATCAGCTGGGTCAGCCGGAACTGGTAATCCCGGTTGCACTTGGTAAATTTCCACGGCGCGCCGCCGCTGATCAGCTCCGTGGCCGTTTCGTCCACGAACAGCACCATATACCCCTTCTGGATAAAGGCGTTCTGAATCCAGCTCATGGCCGTGGTCTTGCCCGCGCAGGGTCCGCCCGTGATCACGATTTTGGTGATCGTCTGCTTTTGTCCCTCCATATTTTCCACCCCCCACTGCCATGATACTATACAAAGCGGTAGATTTCAATACCGTTCAAAAACGAGTCTGGAAAAAAGCATAGAAATATGCTATATTCAAGGAGGCAAGGGGCCAAAATAGAAGCGGCGAGGCTCGTCCAAGGAGGTGAGGGCATGGATCAACAGGAAGCGCTGCAGGCGTACTGCGCGGCATTATCTCAGGAACGGGAACAATATTTATACCAGCAGGCGGTGAAGAAAAGCGGCGCGGCCACCCGGGGAATGAATGCGGCGGAACGGGACAAGTACCTGGACAGCCAGGCGTTCCAATCCACGCTCTACCACCTGAAACGTGCCGATAAGGTATATCAGGCCCTGCGCCGGGGCGAACTGACGCTGGAATACCAGCAGGCGGAATTTGACCAGCTCTTGCCCCTGATCCAAAGCGAGCTGAAGCACGGCACTGAAATCGTGCTGCCCTTCCTGCGCTCCGTGGAACGAAGCCATATCACCCTGGGCAGCGCCCATAAAGCCATCCAGCAGATCGAAGACCACCTGCCCCGGAAATATTTGCAGGCGCAGATGAAGCGCCTGACCCAGGACGCGGACAGGCAGGTGGAGCGTTACCTGCGGGCGGGCGACCTGTCCGCCCTGGCGAAGGCGGAAAAGAAGCCCCGCCACATTGTGGAAAGGCTCATGGAGACCGCCTTTCAAAACGGCGTGACCAGCGGCACGGTGGACGCGGCCTATCATCCCCTGTCCTTGGGCCAGGCCCTCCAGGAGGAAATACAGAAGGGTCTCCCCCGGCTCACTGCCTGCGGTTCGGTGTGCATGGAGAACGGGGAAAAGATTTCCGCCGCGGTCAAGGCCGAAATCTCCCGGACGAAATACGCTATTATCGGGGAAATCAAAAAGCGCTTTCCCCAAAAGCGCATCCGCAGGCTGCTGATGGAAAACGCCTCCCTGAAAGCCCTGCAAAAGCAGGCCGACGCGGCGGCGGCCCAGGAAAAGAAGCTTCATACCGCCATTTTAAGCGCCATCCCCGAGCATTACAAAGACTTATACCCCCTGGCCCGGCAGATGCGCCGCAAATTCATCCTGCATTTGGGTCCCACCAATTCGGGCAAAACCTACGAGGGCGTGTGCCGCCTGCGGGGAGCGCTGAACGGCATTTATTTGGGGCCTCTGCGCCTATTGGCGGCGGAACAGTTTGAAACCCTGAACATGGACGACGTGCCCTGCTCCCTGGTGACAGGGGAAGAACAGATTCGCGTCCCTAACAGCCGGGTACAGTCCTCCACCGTGGAAATGGCCGATTTGCAGGAGCATTACGACGTGGCCGTCATCGACGAATGCCAGATGATCGCCGACCGGGACCGGGGCGGCGCGTGGACGGCGGCCATTTTGGGCCTGTGCGCCGACGAGATCCACGCCTGCGCGTCGCCTGACGCGGAAGCGCTGCTGATCCGCATGGTGCAGGATTGCGGCGACGAATACACCATCGTGCGCCACGAGCGCATGACCCCCCTGGAAATGGAAAAGGAGGGCTTTCAGTTTCCCGGCTCCGTGCGGCCCGGCGACGCGCTGATCGTGTTTTCCAAGGCGCGGGTGCTGGCGGTGGCGGCGGAGCTGCGCACGCTGGGCTACCGGGTGTCCCTGATCTTCGGCGCCCTGCCCCCGGACGTGCGGCGGGATCAGGCGGAGCGCTTTCACCGGGGCGATACGGACGTGGTGGTGTCCACCGACGCCATCGCCATGGGCATGAACCTGCCCATCGAACGGGTGGTTTTCTTAGAATCGGAAAAATACGACGGCGACGTGGTGCGCACCCTCACCGACGCGGAAATCAAGCAGATCGCCGGGCGGGCGGGGCGGTACGGCATTTACGATATCGGCTATGTGAACGCCTTCGGCTTCAAGGGCCTGGTAGCAAGGGCGCTGGGCAGGCCCCTTTATCCCCTTACGGAAGCCATCATCCGCTTCCCCGAATCCCTGCTGGACATTCCCCTGCCCCTGACCCAGATCATCAACCAGTGGATCGCCATGAAGGACAAAACCTTCTTTTCCAAAGCCTCCACCATGCGCATGGAGGGGCTGGCGAAAATGTTGGAAACGCCCCGCACGGACAAGCATTTGCTGTACCGCTTCCTGTGCATCCCTTTCGACGAAACCGACCCCGACCTGCTGGCCCGCTGGAAAGCGATGTATCAGGCGGAATGCAGGAACGAGCATTTGGACGTGCTGGCGATGATCCCCCGCGCCATGGACCCGGAGGCCTGCACCATCCAGACGCTGGACTTATTGGAAGCCGATTACCGTACATGCGACCTCTATTACAATTACGCCCGGCTGTTCCTGGAAAACCCGGACGGCATTTTGGAAGAAATCCAGTGCCGGAAGGACCTGATTTCCAAGGGGATCATCCACATCCTGTCCACCCAGAAATTGCAGCAGAAGACCTGCCGTTCCTGCAAAAAGCGCCTGCCCTGGAACTGGCCCTATCCCCTGTGCGACGCCTGCTTCCGCCGGGGAAGCTATGGGGGGCGGGGACGAGCGGGAGCCATCATGGATGGGTGGGGAGATTAGGAAGTGTTGGACAGAGAGTTGAGAGTTGAGAGTTGAGAGTTGAGATTTATATAGTTGACCAACTATGGTTCCCTATTGATGCACACTATATCATCTCAACTCTCAACTCTCAACTCAAATCAAACGCGGAGAGTAACAAATGAATCAGTCAAAAGAAAAACAGTGGGCTTCGGTATTATGTGTATTTCTGGCCTCTATATGCTTTAGTTTAGGGGGCCTGTTTATCAAGCTGGTGCCCTGGCAGGCGCTGGCCATCAACGGGGCCCGGAACCTGATCGGCGCGGCGGTCATCGGGGTATTTCTGCTGATCACCCGCCACAAGCTGGTGTTCAGCCGTCAAGTGTTTATTGGCGCGGCGGCCATGATCGGCGTGACCACCCTGTTCGCCTTGGCGAACAAAATGACCACCGCCGCCAACGCCATCGTGCTGCAATTCACGGCCCCGGCCTTCGTGATCCTGCTCATGGCCCTGCTGTACCATGAAAAACCCCGGAAAGCCGACCTGCTCACCTGCGGGGCGGTGCTGTTAGGCGTGATCCTGTTTTTCGTGGACGGCATTCAGGCGGGAAACCTGCCGGGCAATATCGCGGCGGTGCTGTCCGGCGTCTGCTATGCCGGCGTGTTCATGATGAACACGGGGGAAAAGGCCGACGCTATTTCCTCCTGCTTCTTAGGTCAATTGACCGCGGGCGTGCTGCTGACCCCCTTATGCTTCGGGGAAACCGATTTTTCCGCGCCCACGCTGGCAGCGGTCTTCGCCCTGGGCGCGGTGCAGGTGGGCGGCGCGTATATCCTGTTTTCCTTAGGCATCAAACGCACCCCGCCGGTCACCGCCAGCCTGATCACCGGCATGGAACCCATCATGAATCCCTTGTGGGTGGCGCTGTTTTACGGGGAGGCTGTGTCCACCCTGTCCATCATCGGTTCGGTGATCGTGGTGGGTTCCATCGTGCTGTACAACGTGTGGCTTGCCAAACGATCCGGGGAAGGAGAAAAACGCCATGCAGGCCAGGAAGGGTGATTTTTCCCAGGGCAGGGTATCGGGCATCATCGTGAAGTTAGGCCTGCCCATCATGCTGGCGGAGCTGGTACACGTGCTGTACAGCATTGTGGACCGCATGTACATCGGTCACATGGGGTCGGGCGGCACCCTGGCCCTGACGGGCTTAGGCGTCTGCTTTCCCCTGATCACCCTGATCGGCGCGTTTGCCAACCTGTGCAGCACCGGCGGGGCCACCCTGTCCACCATCGCCCGGGGAGAGGGCGACGAAAAAAAGGCGGAAACCATCATGGGTACAGCCTTCACCGTGCTGCTGATCATCGGCGGAGCGCTGACCGTGGTGCTTTTCCTCGCCGCCCCCTGGGCCTTGGGCCTGCTGGGCGGCGACGAACAAACCCTGCCCCTGGCCCTCGGCTATTTCCGCATTTACGTGCTGGGAACGATCCCGGTATTGATCAGCCTGGGCATGAATCCCTTCATCAACGCCCAGGGCTTTCCCCGGGTGGGCATGCTGACGGTGATCATCGGGGCGGCGCTGAACATCGCCCTGGATCCCCTGTTCATTTTCGCCCTGAACATGGGCATTCAGGGCGCGGCGGTCGCCACGGTGCTGTCCCAGACGGTCAGCGCCCTTTGGGCCTTGCGGTTCCTTATGAGCGATAGGCCGCCCCTGCGCCTGAAAAGGCTGTGCGTGGACGGCGTGCAGCTGCTGTCCATCGTTAAATTGGGCGTGACGGGCTTTACCTTCAAGGTGACCAACAGCGTCACTCAGGCCATCGTGAACGTCATGCTGAAAGCCTGGGGCGGCCCCTTAAGCTCCCTCTATGTGGGCGCTATGAGCCTCATCAATTCCCTGCGGGAAATCATGAGCCTGCCCGTGGGTGGCCTGACCACGGCGGGGCAGAACGTGATGAGCTTCAATTACGGGGCGAAGCTGTACCGCCGGGTATCCGACAGCATTCGGTTCACCTTCCTGTGCAGCCTGACCGTGAACCTGCTCATGTGGGCGCTGATCCTGTTCGTGCCGGAGCCTTTGATCCGGGTGTTTTCCTCCGACGGTGCGCTGATTGCTTTAACGGTGCGGTGCGCCCGTATTTATTTCGGGGCCTTCCCCTTTATGGCGCTGCAAATGGCGGGGCAGTCCACCTTCGTGGCCCTCAATTACCCCAAGCACGCCCTGTTTTTCTCCATGCTGCGCAAAATCGGCCTGGTGGCCCCCCTGACCCTGCTGCTGCCGGGGCTGGGTTTGGGCGCGGAGGGCGTTTTCTGGGCGGAGTTCATCAGCCAGCTCACCGGGGCCACCGCGTGCTTTGTGACCATGTACCTTTTGATCTGGCGGCATATGAAAAAAGACGAGGAAACGGGGGCGACGCTCCATGCATGAAGACCATGAGCTGCATATCCGGGGCCTGGACATTCACTGGGACAAGATCAGCCCCCGCAGCTATTTAAGGGACATTCCCGCCATCGCGGAGGTGGATGATCTGACCTTTCACGCCCCCGTCACCTTCTTCGTGGGCGAAAACGGCAGCGGAAAATCCACCCTGCTGGAGGCCATCGCCGTGGCCTACGGCTTCAACCCCGAGGGCGGCACCCGCAATTACCATTTTTGCACCTATGATTCCCATTCCGAGCTGTGCGACGCCATCTCCCTGACAAAAGGCATTTACCGCCCCGGCTGGGGATATTTCCTTCGGGCGGAGAGCTTTTACAACGTGGCCACCGCCGAAGAAGAATACGCCAAATTGGGCGGCAGGCCCCATCACTTCCACCAGCAGTCCCACGGGGAGAGCTTCCTGGCCCTAGCCCAGGACAATTTCCGTTCCAACGGGGTGTACCTCCTGGACGAGCCGGAAGCCGCCCTCTCCCCCCAGCGGCAGCTTTCCCTGCTCTTTGAGATCAGCGAGTGCGCCAAGGAGGAATCCCAGTTCATCATCGTCACCCACTCCCCCATCCTGCTGGGCATGCCCGGGGCGGAAATCTGGAGCTTCGACGACGGCCCCATCCACCCCTGCGCCTACGAGGATACGGACAGCTACCGCATCACCAAAATGTTTATCAATAATCGACAGCAAGTGCTGAAAAACCTGCTGGAAGGGTAAAAAAAAAAGAGTTGAGAGTTCAGAGTTATTTTGATGATATGTTCCGAATCCAGAATGCACGCGCGCTGTCATCTCAACTCTTAACTCTCAACTCTGTTTATTTTTCTTGTCTTTCCCTTAGGAAATCATACATCATGATGGCCCCGGCCACGGCAGCGTTCAGGGATTCCGCTTTCCCCGGCATGGGGAGCTTCAAGCGCAGGGTGGCTTCGGCAAACACGGCGGGAGAAACGCCCTGGCCCTCGTTGCCGATGACGATGCACAGCTTGTCTTTGGCTTTACGCCGCTGATAGAAGGGTTCGCCGTGCAAATCTCCGGCCACGATGTCATAGCCGCCTTCCGCCAAATCATGCAAGGTTTTCGGCAAATCGGCGCAGCGAATCGCGGGGATGCGAAACGCCGCGCCCATGGTGGCCCGCAGGGCTTTGGGGGCGTAGGGGTCGGCGGTCTTTTCGTCCATGAGCAGGCAGTCGTACCCCGCCGCGTCCATGGTGCGCAGGATCGTTCCCACGTTGCCGGGGTCCTGCACCCCGTTTAGCGCCACCAGGAGATCGCCGGAAATTCCTGCGGCTTGGGGATAATCGCACACGGCGATAATGCCCTGGGGCGTCTTAGCGTCGCACAGGGCTTCCATCACGTGGCTCGCTGCATAAAACACAGAAACGCCCTTCGCGGAATCCGCCAGGGCGCTGTATTTTTCCCGAGCGCCGCTGTCGATCAGCAGCGCCCGGGCTTTGTTTTCTTTGACGGCCTCGCCCGCCATATGCTCCCCTTCGGCTAAGAACAGTCCGGCTTCCACTCGGGCGGCCCGGCTTTTGTTCAGGCCGCGCCACAGCTTCACCTGGGGATTTTGCAGGCTGGAAATGATTTCGTTCATGCTTTCAGCGCTTTCAGGGTGCGGGGCATGGCGGCGAACAGGCTCTTTACCCCGTCCAGATCCACCTTCTTATCCAGCAGATGGGGCACGATGTACAGGCATACCGCCCTGTCGATGGCCTCGGCCACGCCGCCCTTTACTTCGTTCTGGGTGGCGCTGATAAAGCGGCACATCATATCCACCGCCGCCACGGGCAGGGGCGCGCCCGCTTCCCGGAGGCCCTTGCGCAGGGCGGAAACGGCGGCCTTGGTTTCCTCGTTCAGGGAAGCATCCTTCTCGAACGCTTTCAGGATGCATTCCTTGGTGACGGGGGCGTATTCCGGCAGCGCGACCGGCAGGGCGTCCTGATTCACGGCCACGGGGACGCTGGCATAAGGAGTGCGCCAGCCCTGGGGTTCATCCCAATCGGGCAGGCTGTTGACGTTCACCTTCCACACCAGGGGATAATCGGCGTCGTTATCCTGCACCAGCACGGGAGCGCTGCCGCCGGGCAGCATCAACAGCGTGTCGATCCAGCGTTTGTCGTTCAGCGGCGCGCCCAAAGCATGGGCCAGCACGGAAAGGGCCGCCTGCGCGTCCGCTTTGGTTTCGGAACGGAATTCAAAGATATCCTTGGTCAGGGCCAGGGCGGTGAGCAGGGAAAGGGCATCGCCCTCCTCCATGACGAACCCGGCGGCCTTGAACGTCTTTTCCACCCGGCTGATCAGTTCTTCCTTGGACACGTCTTTGCCCTCGGGAGCGCAGAGATAGCGGTCATCCGTGATGTTCTGCCCTTCCTGGATGGCCTTTGCGATTTCCTGACGCTTGGCTTCCAGGGGTTCCAGGGCCTTGTTCAGCTTATCCAGCTCGTTCTGGGCGGTCTGCTGGGCGATGTGCAGCTGATCCAGCTTCTTCTGCTCTGCCATGTTCAGCTTGCCCAAGGCTTCCTCGTGGGCGGCGGCCAGGTTCTTTTTGGCGTCGTCCAGCTGCATCAGGGTCATGAGCCGCTCGGCTTCCAGCTCCTGGAGCTGGCTTTGCATGGCGGCCAGGGTCAGGTCGTTGGTCTCATGGGCCAGGGCCTTGCTCAGCGTGATGCGCATGCCGGACTGGGCTAAAATCACGTCCGCCGCCTGCCGCTGGGTCTCCGGGGAATGGCTCATGCCCTGGAGGGCGCGTTTCAGCGCGTCGGCGGGATTGTGTACTTCCTTTAATTCGGTGTTCTGGGGAATGGTGGCCCCGGGCGCTTCATAGCGGGATTCATACCGGGCGGCGTAGCGCTGGTTTTCCACCACCTCCATCAGGGGATTATGCGCCCGGCGGGGATTCACCTGCCGCTGGGGCGTCTGATACAGCCGGGTGCCCACAAGGGCCTTGGCCTGCGTCTCGGGCATAAAATCCTCGGGCATGGCGGCGGGGGTATTCAGCCGGTTGGCGTTCTGGCTGAGCTGCTCGTTCAAAGACTGAATCTGGTCAAAGGCGTTGGCCGGGGCTTCCGGCGCTGCCGGCGCCGCCGCAGGAGCCGGAGCGGGGGCAGGGGCGGCC
>JAFSNT010000274.1 GCA_017443295.1 Clostridia bacterium | reverse complement strand
TGAATCTTGAAGATGAAGCCGGAAAAGTTCTCGTCCTCAGGCTCGATCATGCCCTGGTCGCTTTCCCGGGGCAGGGGCCGTTCGGTGTAGCGCAGGAAGCGGTACAAAAAGGGTTCCACCCCGAAATTGGTCACGGCGCTGCCGAAGAACATGGGGGTCAGTTCGCCGCGCCGCACGGCGTCCAGGTCGAAAGCGTCCCCCGCCTCGTCCAATAATTCGATTTCATCCGCAAGACGCTGGCGGTAATGCTTGTCCAGGGCTGTTTCAAAGGCGGGATCGTCCACGGAAATGACGGTCTTGCCCGCCTTGGTCTTGCCGTGGTCGCCGCCGAAGTACAATTCGACGGTTTTTTCATCCCGGTGGTACACGCCCTGGAAATCCCCGTCCACGCCGATGGGCCAGTTGACGGGGCAGGCCCGCACGCCCAGCACCTGCTCGATTTCCTCCATGAGGGCGAAGGGATCCTTGGCCGCTCTGTCCATTTTGTTCACGAAGGTAAAAATGGGGATGCCCCGCATGCGGCACACCTTGAACAGCTTCACCGTCTGCTCCTCCACGCCCTTGGCCGCGTCGATGAGCATCACGGCGCTGTCCGCCGCCACCAGCACGCGGTAGGTGTCCTCGGAAAAGTCCTGGTGGCCGGGGGTGTCCAGAATGTTGATATGGAAGCCGTCGAACTCAAACTGCATGGCGCTGGACGTGACCGAAATGCCGCGCTGCTTTTCGATTTCCATCCAGTCGCTGGTGGCGTGGCGTTCGGCCCGGCGGGCTTTCACGCTGCCCGCCTGACGGATGGCCCCGCCGTACAGCAATAATTTTTCCGTCAGCGTGGTTTTGCCCGCGTCGGGATGGCTGATAATGGCAAAGGTGCGCCGGCAGGCCACCTCTTTGGAAAGATCAGACATGGGAATCCTTCTCCTTATATCAATCAAAATTGGTCGGCCACGGGAATATCCAGCGGCAGGGGAAGCCAGCACCGAAGCAGGGGGTCGCGGACGGTGAGCAGGGACAGGGGCGAAAAGAACAGGGAAGCCGCCTGCTTTTCCGAAAGGCACAGGGCCGGTTCTTCGTCGGTGGGGGAGACCCGCGCTGTTTCGCCCGTTACTTCCAGGGCCAAATCGCCCGCGTTTTCCACCCGGATCACACGCCTGCCCTCCGGCAGGGGGGTGATCGCATGGCGGAAGGAAAGGGCCGCGCCCAAGGTGTTTTCCCAGTTCAGCACCCGGAGCAGTTGGGAATCGGTGGCGCGGCAGCCTTCCGCGAAAGCGTTCAGGGCGGCGGCGCGGCGAACGTGCCAGCCGGGGCAATGGAGGGTGCAGTTTTTCCGGTTCTCCATCCAGGCGCGGATCGCGCCGGGCAGCAAGGCTTCGTCCCGAATCACCAATTCCGTTACGTCGTCGCCGATGGCGGTCAGATAACCGGCCAGGTTCCCCGCCTGATCCCGGATGGCCCAGGGCGTGCTGTTGTAGCTGCCCAGCGTTTCATAAAACAGCGCCCGGGAACGGTGACAGCGGCTGGGCTGGGCTTCGTACAGGGCGTACAGGGCCTCCCGATCCGGTTCGCTTTCGGGGAACGGTGCGAGCCTCGCCGGTTCGACATCCTTTAGCGCGTGGCGCACGTTGGCGGCGGTGACGGAAAAGTGATACCCCAAGCAGGCCTTTTCAAACCCGAAGTATGCATACCGCTGCCGCTGGCCGCCTAAGGCCATGAAATCCAGGCCCATTTTTCGGGCCTGTGCTTCCTGCATGGCCATCAGCGCCCGCATGTGCCCCTGATTCTGGAATCGGGGATGCACCGCCACCGAGCCGATATACCCGCCGTGCAGAACCGCGCCGCCCATGTATACCTCCATGGGCAGCATGGCCACCGTGCCCCGGATGCGGCCGTCCACCTCCGCCACGGCGTGAAGCCGGGAAAAACCGGCATGGGCGTACACCTTGGGAATCAGCCGGGCGAAATCGTGGGGCCGGGCCTTCTGGCTGAACACGGCGTTGATCAGGTCCAGGATTTCGTCTTCCTCTCCGGGCCGGGCAAAACGATAATCGGTCATCGGGAATCCTCCGCGGTACACAAAAAAACAGGCTGCTTTCAAATTATATACGCAACGGGGAAAAAACGCAAGCCGCGCAGCTGCTTACTTGTTCGCGTTTCGCTTCGTTTTTCTTTGTTTTCATTGACATCGTGTGATAAAAGAGATAGAATTGCTTTGCTATGGAAACACATGATGAAGGGGGTCCATCAGATGAAGCATATCCGTTTTCTGTTCTTCCTTGCCGTGATCCTGGCGCTGTCCTGCGTGCTGGCCGCCGCCATCGGGGAGGAACCCATTGCCCTGACCCTGAACGATCGGGTGAGCGCGTACACCGATGAGGATGGCGAACTGACGAAATTCACCTTCACGCCCGAAGAAACCGGCATGTATTCCTTCTGCTCCAGCGGCGAAAAAAACATGTGGGGCTGGCTGTACACCAGTAATTTCGATCAGCTGGTCAGCGATTTAGGCAACGCGGCCGACGGCAAAAATCTTTGCTCCAGCTACTATCTGAACGCCGGTTCTGCCTATATCTATGAAGGCGGCGTCGCGTATGGAGAAACGGGCGATTTTGAATTCTGGGTGCAACCGGCCGACCGGTTTGTGGCGTGCGCGCCTGAATACCCCATCGTCGTTGCTTACGGCGACTCCGTCGAACTGGAAGTATTCGCATACGATCCCAACGGGGTGCTGACCTACGAATGGAAGCAGGTTGCGCCGGAAGTAATCAATCGGGAAGACGTGACCGGCAGCACATTGTTCATTGACTCCGTGACCGTGAATCAGGAATACAGCGTAAAGGTGATCGGCAGCCGAGAAACGGATTGGGAGCTTATCAATTTCAGGGTGTATTATGATCCGCAGGTGACCGTAACGCCCCTCTGTGATACCGATCAGACGGTCGCTCCCGGCGGCTCCGCCACGCTGTCTGTGGAGGTCTCGTCCCTGTGGGGCAATACGGAATGTTACTGGTCTTATTCAGGCGAATCCACGGGTTATTGCTACCAGGATGTGGAAGACGAACACGGGACGGCGCTGACGGTTGAAAACCTGCAGGAAGACCGCTCTTATAAATTCGAGGTGATTTGCACCGACGACGGCTGCAGCATAGAGTTTTATAAAGAAATCAGGTTTTACCTGAACTGTGACAACGCTTTCCATGTATCTGCCGAGCAGTATGAATATTCCGTCAATCCCGGCGAAAACGTATCCCTGAGCGTAGACGCCTCCTGCGCCGTGGGCGATCTGCATTTTGCCTGGTATTCCCTGCCGGACGCTTACAGTGACGAAGAGGAACTGTTGGAGGACGCGGACGGCCCCACCCTGGCCTTGGAGAATGTCGCCGCCAGCGGCTATTACCGCGTGTGCGTCACGGATGATTATCAGAACAGATGGGAAGCGCAGTTCCGCGTCACGGTGGAAAACGGTTTCCAGGCCTGGTCCGAAACGGAAGACGACGAGATCTGCGCCGCGCCGGATGATGTAATCACCCTGAAGGTGGGCGGCCGGTGCAGGAACGGGGCGGTGTCCTATCAATGGTACAAGAGTGATGAACCGATCCCCGGCGCCACAGGCCCGGTCCTGGCCGTCACAGACCATGTGACGGAAGAAGAACCCTGGGTCAGCTTCGCCTGCGTCATTTCTGATCCGTATGGCAATCGGGAAAGAATGCGGTATTCCATTTACCTGGGACAAGGCATTGTGGCGCGGCCCGTATCGAAATCGGCTTTTGTGCTTCAGCCCGATGAAACCGCCGTACTCATGGCCTCCGCCCGCAGCTTTGACGGCGCGGCCATGACCTACGAATGGGCGTATGACCAAAGCAGTATCTTTGAGGAGGAGTCCTGGGCCGTCATTCCCGACGCCACGTCCACGTCGCTGACCGTCAGCGGCCAGGACGGCACGAAAAAATACCGTTTCCTGGCAAAAGACCTGAACGGCAATGAAGACTATACGGAATTCGACGTGGACGTCGACTCCGGCCTGGTTTTGGACAACCATGATTACAACGTGCCCGTATTCCCTGATGAATCGGTCACGCTGCAGGTCTCCGCTTCGACGTTCTACGGCCCCCTCACCTATCAGTGGTACAGAAACGAAACGCTTATTTCCGGCGCTACCGAAGCCGCTTATACCCTGACCGACTCGGAACGCTATATTGAATATGCCTGCGTGGTAAGCGACCGGTATGACGTCCAATACACCTGGTTCCGTACGACCGCGGGCAGCCGGCTCACCGCCCAGGCCGTAGGCGATACCGATATCCTCTGCCAGGAAGGGGCACAAGTGACCCTGGAGGTGGAGGCGAGCAACGCCACCGGCGAAATCACATATCAATGGTACAAGAACGGTCAGTACATCAATAATGCAAATGAAATCAGCTACACCTTAACCGCCGCCGCCGGGGTCAATTATTTTACATGCGAGGTCTGGGATGAAGGCGGCGGCCGCGTGCGGATCGACTTTTATTGCAGAACAATGGAAATTCCCGCCATCATGGCGGGCGTGAACGCGTCCATCACGGTTTCCAACAGAAAACCGGCCTATCTGTCCTTTACCCCCGACACGACGGGCGTTTACACCTTTACCGCGTCCGGCACCGCCCTGCGGGACTCTTATCTGATACTGTTTGACGGCAATTGGAACGAAATCGCCAGCCGGGGCCTCTCCAGCGCCGGCAAGTATATGCGCCAGCGCCTGACTGCGGGGACCACGTATTATTTATCGTTTAACCTTTATGGCTCCAACAATAACGTCGGCAGCGTTTCCGTCGTCAAGTCCGCGGATCAGTACACCGGCGCGTTCACGCTGATGACCGGTCAATGCTTCTTTTTCAGCGGTGAGGATCGAGATTTCAATTATAACATCGAATCCGCCGTCTCCAGCAATCCTTCCGTCGCGTCTGTCAACACCAGTACCATTACCGCCAAGTCTCCCGGCACCACGACGGTGACGCTGCAATATGACAACGGATATTCGGCTGTATACACCGTTACGGTCATTTCGCGCAGCAGCGTGGTCACCGTTCCCTCCGGCGTGCGCGTCATCGAGGACGGCACCTTCGAGGGCGATACCGGCCTGGTGATCGTGGACCTTGGCAGCGCAAGTTATATCAGCAGCGGCGCTTTCAAGAACAGCGGCGTGCAGCAGGTGATCCTGAACAACTGGAATGTGTACATCGCGCCCGACGCTTTCAGCGGCGCGCATCCCGTCATCGTTACCAGATGCTATGAGGTGACCAGGTACTGCCTGGAACACGGCCTGGAATTCCTGTATTCGGAGGAAATCGGCGGCAACGGCTGACGCGCAGAAACCCGTGGAAAGACGATAATGCAATCATATTTCATGTAGGAGGGATTTTTCTTGGACGACCCGATCGGCCGATGGTTTCTGGAAGTGCTGATACTCGGCCTTTGCGGCCTGCTGGCGCTGTGCCAGGCCGCGCTGACAAACGCGAATGAAGGGAAAATCCGGGCCGCCGCCTCGGAAGGGGACGGAAGGGCCAAAAAGCTGCTGCCGTATTTGGATCAGCCGGAGCCGGTGATCGCCCTGCGGGGCCTGCGCACCCTGTGCCTGCTGCTGTTCGCCGCCTTAGGGATGGAGCTGTGCCAGGGGGCGGGTCTGCCCTTCGCGGGGGCGGCGGTGCTTTTCTGCCTGATTTCCGCGTTGCTCATCATGATCCTGTGCAAAATGACCCCGGAAAAGGTGGGCCGCAAGCGGGCGGATCAAATCGCCCTGGCCCTGCGGCCCCTGATCGCCTTCGTCACCCGGATGATGAAGCCCTTCACCGCCCTGGAGCGCTTAGCCGCCCGGAATTTGGCCCGGCTGTTCGGCGTCGATCCCCGGGACCCGGACGAGGAAGTGACGGAAGAGGAAATCCGCGCCCTGGTGGATATGGGCGGGGAAAACGGCGTGATCGAAAGCGACGAGCGGGAAATGATCAAGAACGTGTTCGATTTCGGCGACCTGACCGCCGCGGACTGCATGACCCACCGCACCGACGTGACCGCCATCTGGATCGGCGACGATCAGGAAACCATTCTGGAAACTATCAAGGAAAGCGGCCTTTCCCGGTTCCCGGTGTACAAGGAGGATATCGACGATATCATCGGCGTGCTGTCCACCCGGGAATACCTGCTGAACATGAGCGACAAGCGGCCCAAGCCCCTGCGCGCCCTGCTCCGCGACCCCTATTTCGTGCCGGAAACCGTGCCCACGGACGTACTGCTGCGGAACATGCAGCACGTCAAAACCCATATCGCCATCGTGGTGGACGAGTACGGCGGCATGAGCGGCATCATCACCATGGAAGATTTGCTGGAAGAGATCGTGGGCAATATCTACGACGAGTTCGACCCGGCGGCGGAAAGCGAAATTCAGCCCCTGGGCAGCGATACCTGGCGCGTCAACGGCGGGGTGGAGCTGGAGGCGGTGGCCGAGGCCCTGAAAATCACCCTGCCGGAGGACGAGGATTACGATACCTTGGGCGGCCTGATTTTCAGCCGCTTTTCCACCATCCCCCAGGACGGCACCACGCCGAGCCTCACCCTCTACTGCACCGAGGACGGGGAAGCGCCGGAGGAAGGGACGGCGGACCGGATCGAAATTCAGGTGGAAACCATTTTAGACCGCCGGATCGAATGGGCCAAGGTGCGGGTGATCCGCGCCGGGACGGAGGAAAACGCGGACACGGAAGCATAAAAAGGGGGGACGCGGCGAAGGTCACGCCCCCTTTCCGTGCGTTTGCGGGAAAAAATGAAAAAAGTGCCGCGATAAAGGAAGAGGATGGCAGGCTTATTCGTTGAATGAGTATCAACAATGCAAAGGATGAAGTAATATGTGGATTTGCCAAAAGTGTGGAACTCAAAACCGGGAGGGCGTGCAGGCGTGCCCGGTATGCGGAACCATGCGGGCGGCGGGGCGATTCGGCTCCGCGCCCCAGCAGCGGCCGGGGGTCAGCGCCCCCCGGGTGACGGCGGCCGCCGCAGCCCCGCAGATGCAGGAACCGGTTCAGTCCGGCATAAACCGCTCCGGCTATCAGCCGCCGGAGGACAATATGCGCGCGCCCCGCGCCGTCCGCGGAAAGGGCGGAAGATTTGTTCGCTTTGTAGGCATTTCGCTCTGTGTGCTGTTGCCAACTTTGACTCTGCTGATGGCGCTTGTACTGTTTGTGGGTTGGCAGTCGCAACTGCAAACTTGGCAACAAATGATAAAGGCATATCCGCAGACGGCTTCTATGTTCATCGGTTCATATATCCCAGTATGGCTTGGTTGGGTCTTCTATGGTATTCTCACTTTTACAGCCCTTTTGCTTTCTCTGCTGCCGGGGCTATGGACGCTGCTGCTGAACAGAAGAAAATAAGGAAAGTAACAGGTCAGTCCTGTTTGGATGATCCATGCTTTTTGGATGATCGACCGTAGGGGCGGATAATATCCGCCCGCCCCATGCAATATGATCGGAATGTTGATTTTGCTGGCGTTCGTGATATTTTACAATTGCGGGCGGATCATATCCGCCCCTACGGCATGATATTCTGCGAACCGCGAAATCTTCACATGGCCGAATGACAAAATATAAAGAAGGGGTATTTTATGTTATCGTTTGAAAATGATTATTCCGAAGGGGCGCATCCCAAGCTTTTGCAGGCGCTGATAGACACCAATTTTGTGCAACAGGTAGGTTATGGGGAGGACGAATACAGCCTGCGGGCCAAGGTGAAAATTCGCGCGGCATGCCAGGATCCGGAAGCGGACGTGTTTTTCCTGGTGGGCGGCACCCAGAGCAACGCCGTGGTGATCGACGGCCTGCTTTCCGGCACGGAGGGCGTGGTGGCGGCCAGCACAGGGCACGTGAACGTCCACGAGGCCGGGGCCATCGAGTACACCGGCCATAAGGTGCTGACCGTGCCGGAGCGGAACGGCAAGATCGACGCGGAAGACCTGCGTGCCCTGCTGTCTTCCTTTTACGCAGACCCCACCCATTCCCATATGGTGTACCCCGGGGCGGTGTACATTTCCCATCCCACGGAGTACGGCTCCCTCTACTCTTTGGCAGAGCTGACGGCCCTGAAAGACGTGTGCCGGGCCTACGGTATTCCCCTGTTTCTGGACGGGGCGCGGCTGGGCTACGGCCTGCAGAGCCACGAAACCGACGTGACCCTGCCGGACATCGCCCGCCTGTGCGACGCCTTTTATATCGGCGGCACCAAGGTGGGGGCGCTTTGCGGCGAAGCGGTGGTGTTCCCCCGCCACGGCGCTCCCAAGCGCTTCATTACCCACATCAAGCAGCACGGGGCCATGGTAGCCAAGGGCAGGCTCATCGGCGTGCAGTTCGACGCCCTGTTCACCGACGGCCTGTATTTTGATATCAGCCGCCACGCTATTGACATGGCGGAAAAAATGAAGAAGGGCCTTGCGGCGCTGGGCATTGCATTCTTCCGTCCGTCGCCCACCAACCAGCAGTTCGTGATCTTAGAAAACACCGTGCTGAACCGCCTCAAATCCCAGGTGCGCTACTCCTATTGGCAGCCCTATGACGACACCCGTTCCGTGGTGCGCTTCGCTACCAGCTGGGCCACACGGGAGGAGGATGTGGACGCGCTGATTGAAAAGGTAAAGGAATGCATAGGTCAGGAATTGTGATTGAAAAGAACACGGGGGACGGATTGAGACCTCTGAAAAAGTCCAGTTTTTTCAAAAGCGCTCATTGATCTCTGAATGGATATACAAAAACTTCTCTGAAAAGCAAATATCAATTCAGGCGTCACTTCAAAACGGAGCGACGCCTTTTTTCCACCCGGGACAGCGGCGGAAGGGCAGCAGATTTGAAAATGAGCAGCAGTTGTTTTTCCTATTGATTCTCTTCTTCGTAAAGTCCCCGCAGATACTCCGGGCCTTCCTTCCATATTTCCGTGGCAAAATCAAACAAGTCCTCATAGGTATTGCTTTGAGAAAAATCCAGCATGGCCTGTTCAAAAGGAATCCGTTTATCTTCCGCGTAGGCAGTCAGCATACAGCGCATGACATTGATGGCCGTCGCTTCTTTTGCCTCCACAGTGACGGGGTTATGGCATATCGGCATATCGCTCACTCCTGACAAAAATGTAGGAAACCTCGGTATAACTGCCGTGATACAAAATGCCATCCTGCGGCAAGCGGATCATACAGCCACCCCCTTGCGGCGGAGGATATCTTCAATATCATCCAGGGCGCATTGATAGCTGCTGACGTGAAGCAAATCGTAGCATTCAGCAATATACCCCAGCAGATCATACTTTCGGAATATCTCGGCGCAGGCGGCAGGCGCAAGGTTCCACTTTTTTTTGCGCGTGACGAAAAACCCAGCATTGCATATCCGCAATCCCGATTTGTTCCTGACTCATTGCGCACGCCTCCCAGACCTGTTTTCATGGACAGTATACCACGAATAGGCGGAATGAACAACGTTATTTTCCAGAAAAGACTAAATTCGGTTTGCGTATGCTTTTTGCGATTGCCAAAAATATAATACACAACAGCAACGAAAACGCCGCAAAACGAGGCGTGAAAAACGGCTTTTATCGAACCGGCAATCACAGTGTTTGGATGTTTTTCACGATTTTTCATTTATTTCTTGCATTTTTTTCTGTTTGAGACTACAATACGTGTTTGCGTGAAAGCGCAAAGAGAGGATGAGCGCACGGGCGGAGCCGTGGCGCGTCCTGCCACTTCCGAATGGTAAAGCGGCAGGCATCCAAAGAGAAAAGATGAGCGCACGGGCGGAGCCGTGGCGCGTCCTGCCGCTTCCGAATGGTAAAGCGGCAGGCATCCAAAAGAAAGGAAGAGAATCATGCAGGTATTCGTATTCGTTCTGAACCCAACCGAGCATTTGGAAAACCTGTTGCAGTCCTTTGCCGATCACGGCCTGCGGGGCGCCACCGTGCTGGACAGCAAGGGCATGGCCCGCATTCTGCACACCGAGGATGAAATGCCCATCTTCTACGGCCTGCGCGCCATTCTGGAGCCGGAACGCCGCAGCAGCAAGACCATTTTCATGGTGCTGAAGGATGAGCAGGTGGATATCGCGCGGCAGGTGGTCAATGAAGTGACCGGCGGGCTGGACGTGCCCGACAGCGGCATCATGTTCGCCCTGCCGCTGACCATGGTGGAAGGACTGGAAAAGAAGAAATGAACATTCTGCTGC
>JAFSNT010000273.1 GCA_017443295.1 Clostridia bacterium | reverse complement strand
TGAAACCGTGTTTGAAATCTTCGAGCAGGAAACCGGCATCCACGTGAACAAAATGTATTTCACCACCAACGAGGATATGATGGTGCAGGTGCGCGTCAGCCCCGGCGCCTATGACCTGGTGTTCCCCTCCGATTACTGCGTGGAGCGCATGATCGCCGAAAACATGCTGGCGGAAATCAACCTGGACAACGTGCCCAATCTGGTGAACCTGGATCCCAACCAGCTCAACCCCGATTACGACCCTGAAAACAAGTATTCCATCCCCTTCATGTGGGGCACTGTGGGCATTTTGTACAATACCACCCTGGTGGACGAGCCCGTGGAATCCTGGGGCATCCTGTGGGACGAAAAGTACGCCGACAGCATCGTGATGATGAATTCCATGCGCGATACGCTGGGCATCACCCTGAAATATTTGGGCTATTCCATGAACACCCGCGACCTGGTGGAGCTGAAAGCCGCCACCGACAAGCTGATCGAGCAGAAGCCCATCGTGAAAGCCTATTTCGTGGATGAAACCAAGGATATGATGGTGGCGGGCGAAGCGGCCCTGGCCGTGGTGTATTCCGGCGACGCCCTGTACGCCATGGAGCTGAACGAGGATTTGGACTACGTGGTGCCCATGGAGGGCAGCAACGTGTGGATCGACCCCATGGTGATCCCCGCCACGGCGAAGAACAAGGAAAACGCCGAAAAGCTGATCAACTTCCTCTGCCGCCCCGACATCGCCCAGATGAACTGCGAATACATCTGGTATTCCTCCCCCAACAAAACCGCCATTGAGAACATGGGCGAGGATTACACCGAGAACCCCACCATCAACCCGCCCCAGGAAGTGATCGACCGGTGCGAATTCTTCCACGATATTCCCGACAACTATCTCACGATCTATAATTCCTTCTGGGGACAGGTGAAAAATGCCCGGTAAAAAAATGTGGATCGCGGCGGGGCTGATCGCCCTGCTGCTTTGCCTGTGCTGCCTGCCCGCCCTTTCCGAGGAATACCGGGTGCTGAAGCAGGGCATGAAGGGCGACGACGTGCAGCGCCTGAAAAAAGCCATGTACTGGCTGGGCTACTTTACCACGCCGGATTTGGACGGGAATTATACCAAAACCACGGCGGATCGGGTGCGCCAGCTGCAAAAAAACAACGGCTTAGAGGAAACGGGCGTCGCCGACGCGGCCCTGCAGGAGCTGGTTTTTTCCGGCAGCGCGGTGAAAACCGGCTCCGCCCCCGCGCCTTCGCCCATTCCTACCCCCGCGCCCACGCCGGAACCGCTCTTTGACCCGGAAATTCTTCCCCCCCGCACGGAGGAAGGCTTTCTGGCCCCGGAAGCGGACACGGAGGAATTCGTATACGCCGACGCGGACAAGGGCGTTTGGTTTTACTTTACCCCCTCCCTGTCCATCGACCTCCGGCGGTACGAGGACAAAAGCGACAAGAAGTTCCCCATCGTCTGGTACGAGGCGGACATTCACTGCACGCCGGAAACGCCGCTGGTTGCCTATACCAACGGCACCAAAACCCCCGGCACGGCGCGTATCAGCCCCGTGGACTTCGTGCGGCAGCGCCATATCGTTTTGGGGATCACCGACGATCATTTCGGCTACCGCATCGTGGAAAACGATAAGGGCATCCCGCCGGGCATCATCATCCGGGAGGGGCAGGTCATCACTACCCAGACCCGCACCAAGGAAACCCTGCCCAATTTAGATATCTTAGCCGTGTTTGAGGACGGCAGCATGAAAACCTTCAAGCCCCAGGAGCATACCGCCGAGGAATATTTGGCTATGGGCGTGCGAAGCACCTACGCCTTCGGCCCCGTCCTGATCCAGAACGGGGAGCTGAGCGAATACATGCTGCGGGACGAATACTATTCCTACCACGAACCCCGCATGGCCATGGGCATGATCGAACCCTACCATTATTTCATCCTCTGCGTGGAAGGGCGGCTGGAAAACCGTTCCAAGGGCGTGTACCTGAACTGGGTGGCGGAGAAGATGCTGGAAAAAGGCGTGGTGGAAGCCCTGAACTTAGACGGCGGCGGCACCGCCATGCTCACCTTCATGGGCCAGCGCGTCAACAGAACGGGCAGCGGCATCCGCAGCGTGGGCAGCATGACGGGCTTTGGTGTGTCCGATCAGGTGCCGGAAAAATAGCATCCCCTGTGTTCATTAAACTGATAATTGACAAGAACCGACAAATCCTATACAATAAAAGTGCCCCGAAAGGGGCCGAGAGCGAACAACAAACGCGCAGGACGAACCGCCGATGACCGCCTGTGGCGGGAATCTCATCGGCGGTGAGATCAGGCGAAAAGGAGCAATCTCCCCATGAAGGGGAGTTGCGACTATTGAGCCTGCGGAACGCTCCATCCTCCCGAAAGGGGGTGATGTGCAATGCGATTTACTTTTCATATCGGAAAGTATACGGTGAGTATCATCATCCGTAAAACGCAGAGCAAAAAGAACAACCGCCACTCTGCAAAGTGACGGTTGGGTGTGGCAGCATAAGCCACATTTAGCAGATCAACTTTGAGGAGCAACCGCGTGCGTGGTTCGCTCTTCGCTTTTATTATACCCGATTTTGCGGAAATGTCAAGCAATTTGCGAAACGGAAAAGTGCTTTGTGGAAAGATTTACGGGAAATCGCCAGGCGCGTCCTTGAATATTCCGCCGAAAAGTGGTATCATCAGCATAGAAGCCGGAAGGGAGGAAAAAAGCAATGTCTACGATGCCTGTAAGCATCCCGCAGGTTTGGAATCATCTGAGCGCGGCAAATCAGAAGCATGCCCTGACCTATATGGAATTTCTTTATCAACAGCAGCAGGAAAGCGAAAAAAAGCCTGCACCGGTGCCCTTTGGTGTTTTAAAGGGGAAACTGAACATGACGGAGGATTTTGACGATCCCCTGCCGGAATTTGAGGAGTATCGTTGATATGATTCTGCTTGATACACATACGCTGCTGTGGATGTTTGACGATGTGGAACAATTATCAGAGCAGGCGGTTAAAGCGCTCAAAAAGGAAAAGCTCTGCGTGAGCATCGCTTCTTTTTGGGAAATGGCGATCAAAGCGTCTTTGCCCTTGGAAAAGCGCCGGTTGAATTTAAAGGTTTCTCTCGTGTCTCTTGCTGATTTGTGCAGGAAAAATCAAATTGACATCCTTGCGCTCACCCCGAACGACTGTGAAAGGCTCATGTCACTTCCGCACATTCACGACGACCCCTTTGACCGCATCATTATCGCCCAGGCAATGGAACGAGGGCTGCCCTTGGTCACGCGGGATCAGAAGATTTGGCAGTACGCTGCTGTGGAAAAGATATGGTAAACTTTATGGGACGGTTTTTCGTGCCGAAATCGCTGGGAAGCGAACGGACACGGAAAACCGTTCCTTTGCGTTTCTCCCCTGTGCTGGAATTGGTAAATGCTGGTGTGACATTTTGGAACGTCCCCTTTGATTTATGCTGGAAAAGATGGTAAAATATAAGCCGAATTGATTGCGGCACGGGCGGAAAGGAGAAGCCTGTTGGGTCATTTTGGCAATTCGGAAAGCACGAAAAACACCCAAAGGGGCTTGGCAGCGATGCGGGATAAGGCTACGATCTTCACGGAACGGAACGACACGGCATAGCACGGGCTGACCGCGCCTTTTTGGGGTACGCAAAAACTGAAAACTGCATTCGTGATGGATGACCGTCGGGCTTGACGGGGGCAAAAGCACCCTGTCAGGCCCGGCGGTTTTATTGGTATCTGTTTTGTCAAGTCGGGTTTACCAGCATTGCAGGAATACCAACCTGTAGGGGCGGATATCCGCCCCTACGGCAGACAGACCAACGCAACGAACAAAACCCAGCTTGAACGAAGGCGAAGGTTTCAATGTACGTTGTTGTACAACATGATTTATGGCGGCATATAGCCGTAAATAATAATTTATAGGAGGAAAATTCATGAAACACACGATGAAAACCCTGCTCAGCGTCCTGCTGGCGCTGACGATGGCCGTCGGCCTGCTGCCGGGGATGCTTTCCACGGCGCACGCGGACGGGTACTGCCCCAATCGCGGCAGCACGTATTTTGGATGGGACTATGGCTTTGATATGTATTATTGCGACGACTGTTGTGAGTGGTTTGATAATCCGTCCGATACCCCCCTGGCGGCGGCCACACCCATTCCTGGAGATATGCGAAAAATAATAACTCCATCAAGGCCTCCTGTACAGATGATTCCTGCAATTATTTCCATTTCGGAATCACCCTGACCATCAACGCCCCCTCCAGCCTGGTGTGCGACGGCAGCGCCAAGGCGGCCGCCATCATCGGCTCGGTTCCCGAAGGTTTGGGGCTGCCATCGCCCTCCGCCATCTTGTATGATCCGGGCGCCATCAACGCGCCCACCACGGCGGGCGCCTACACCGCGTCCTTCTACTGGGGCGGCGCGACCGCTTCCGTGAGCTTCACCCTCACCGCCCCCCACACCCATGCATGGGCTGCAGCGTGGTCGAGTGACGCCACATACCACTGGCACGCATGTACAGGTGCGGGAGCGACAGCTGATTGCCTGAACGAAGCAGGCGCGGCAAAAGCAACGCATACCTATGGCGACGCCGGCGATGCGCGCTTTACCTGCACAGTATGCGAGAGTGTAGATGAAACCAGACAGGCGGCGGCAGCCCTGGCGGACGCCAAGACCAGCGCGGCCAGCACGGTCAACGGCGTGAACGCAAATGATTACATTAACGACGATCAGGCCACCGTGACGAGCGCCAAGACCACCGCGCTTGCGGCGATCAACGCGGCCACGACGGAAGCGGAAGTCACAACGGCGCTGAACACCTTCAATACTGCCATTTCCGGCTGCACCACCCAGGCTGCGCAAGCCGCGGCAGTCCTGGCGGCGGCCAAGACCAACGCGGCCAATACGGTCAACGCCGTGAACGCGGCGGATTACATCACTGACGATCAGGCCACCGTGACGAGCGCCAAGACCACCGCGCTGGCGGCCATCGAAGCGGCCACGACGGAAGATGAAGTCGCGGCGGCGCTGAATGCCTTCAACACCGCCATTGCGGGCTGCACCACCCAGGCGGCGGCAGACCTGGCGGCGGCCAAGACCGACGCGGCCAGCACGGTCAACGGCGTGAACGCGTCGGATTTCATTACCGACGATCAGGCCACCGTGACGAGCGCCAAGACCACCGCGCTGGCGGCCATCGAAGCGGCCACGACGGAAGCGGAAGTCACAACGGCGCTGAACACCTTCAATATTGCTATCGCGGGCTGCACCACGCAGGCGGCGCAAGCCGCGGCAGCCTTGGCAGACGCCAAGACCAGCGCGGCCAATACGGTCAACGGCGTGAACGCAAATGATTACGTCGCCGACGATCAGGCCACCGTGACGAGCGCCAAGACCACCGCGCTGGCGGCCATCGAAGCGGCCACGACGGAAGATGAAGTCGCGGCGGCGCTGAACGCCTTCAACACCGCCATTGCGGGCTGCACCACCCAGGCGGCAGCCCTTGCGGCCGCGCAGACGAACGCGGCCAATACGGTCAACGTGGTGAACGCAAATAATTACGTCGCCGCCGATCAGGAGACCGTGACGAACGCCAAGGCCACCGCGCTGGCGGCCATCGAAGCGGCCACGACGGAAGATGAAGTCGCGGCGGCGCTGAACGCCTTCAACACGGCTATCTCGGGCTGCACCACGAAGGCTTCGCAGGCGGCGGCAAACCTTTCCGCCGCGAAGCGGAACGCAAAGGCGACGGTCAACGGCGTGAACGCGGCGGATTACGTCGCCGCCGATCAGGAGACCGTGACGAACGCCAAAACCACCGCGCTCAAGGCAATCGACGCGGCCACGACGAGAGCGGCGGTCACAGAAGCGCTGAACGCCTTCAACTCCGCCGTCTCTGGCTGCACCACCCAGGCGGCGGCTGACGCGTCGGCGGCCGTATCCGGCGACGTCGCCCCCGTCGGCGTGACCGTGGAGGAAACCATGGCAACCGTTACCGACGCGGGCATCGACGAAGCGCTGGCCGCCACGGAAGCGGACGCCGTCACCGTGGACGCGAGCGCCCTGAAAACGGAAATCACCGAGGTGGTGATCCCCAGCGCCGTGCTGACCAAGGTGGCGGAAGCCGTGGCCGACGAAAACAACAGCGCCGACGGCCTGGAAATCAAGCTGACGGAAGGCACCATCCGCTTGAACGCGGAAGCCGTGGCCGCCATCAAGGAACAGGCGGGCGGCAGGGACCTGCACGTGAGCCTGAACAGGATCCAGGCGGAAAAGCTGAACCAGGCCCAGCAGGATGCAATCAAGGATATGGAAGCGCTGGCGATGTACGAAGCCAGCATCCTGGTGGACGGCCAGCGGGTGGAAATTTCCGGCGGCAGCAAAGTGACCGCCGCCGTGAAGGTGGAGCTGGCGGAAGGCCAGAGCGAGAGCGGCGTCCGCGTCTTTTCCGTGAATGAAGCGGGCGACAGGACGGAAGTGCCCGTGACCTGGGAAAACGGGGAAGCGAAGTTCAGCGTGGATTCCTTCTCCAAGTATATCGTGACCTGCGACGCCGCCCAGTGATCCCACCGTTTGCATAACCGCATAACAAATCCGTGGTGCGGAGAATCGGTATATCCTGCCGGTTCTCCGCACCGCTTTTCTTTCCGCGATCCGGCGGAGATTTGCCGTTTTCTGCCGAAGGATTCTGCTGGCGCAAAAAAGGATTATCGTATATAATAGCCTTGTACGAAGGACGAACGGGGGAAAAGGATATGCCGAAGAAGAAAACCAGCTTTCAATGCACCGCCTGCGGGTGGGAAAATCCCCGCTGGATGGGCAAGTGCCCGGAATGCGGCGCGTGGAACACCATGGAGGAGATCATGGCCGCCCCGGAGGAAGCGGCCCCCAAGCAGTACAAGCAGCGGGGCGGCACGGGCAGCGCCGTGAAGCCCTTAAAGGACATCGACGCGGACAGCCAGGTGTATACGGGAAGCGGGCTGGAGGAGTTGGATCGGGTGCTGGGCGGCGGCATCGTGGAGGGTTCCATGGTGCTGGTGGGCGGCGACCCCGGCATCGGCAAATCCACCCTGCTTTTGCAGGTGTGCGATCATTTGTGCAAAACGGGCAGGCGGGTGCTGTATATCAGCGGCGAGGAAAGCGCCCGGCAGATCAAACTGCGCGCCCAGCGGCTCGGCGCGGCGGGCAGCGAGCTTATGGTACTCACCGAAAACGCCATGGATCAGGTGGAAGAAAAGCTCCGGGCCGTGCAGCCGGAATTTTGCGTGATCGACTCCATCCAGACCATGTACCGCCCGGAAATGGGCAGCGCCCCCGGCAGCGTGAGCCAGGTAAGGGAAAGCGCCGCCCTGCTCATGCGCTACGCCAAGCAGGAGGGCTGCGCCATGTTCCTGGTGGGCCACGTGACCAAGGAAGGGTCTCTCGCCGGGCCGCGCGTGCTGGAGCATATGGTGGATGTGGTGCTGTACTTCGAGGGCGACCGGCAGCACGAATACCGGCTGCTGCGGGCGGTGAAAAACCGCTTCGGCTCGGTGAACGAATTGGGCATTTTTGAAATGACCGGCACGGGCATGCGTCCCGTGGGCAACGCTTCGGAAACCCTGCTGTCCCAGCGGGCCAAGGGGGCCAGCGGCAGCTGCGTTTTCTGCGGACTGGAGGGCAGCCGCCCGGTGCTGGTGGACATTCAGGCCCTGGTTTCCCAGTCCTTTTTAGCCGTGCCCCGGCGCACGGCGGACGGCATGGACACCAGCCGGGTGATGCTGCTGCTGGCGGTTATGGAAAAGCGGGCGCGGCTCAAAATGTACAACCGGGACTGCTACATCAACGTGGCCGGGGGCCTGACCCTCAACGAACCGGCGGCGGACCTGGCTTTCTGCATGGCCGTGGCTTCTTCTTATGCCGACCGGCCCGTGCCCGCCGAATGGGCGGTCATGGGCGAAGTGGGCCTGGCGGGCGAGGTGCGGGCCATTCCCCAATTGGAGCGCCGGGTCAGCGAGTGCCGCAGGCTTGGCTTTACCCATATCCTCTGCCCCCGGGACAGCGCCCGGCACCTGAAAGCGCCGGAGGGCGTCAGCCTCCACGGCGTGGACACCGTGGCCCAGGCCATGGCGGTGCTGGATTTGCTGCCTTCCTCCTGACGGCTTGCGGCTGACCGGTACGCGCATGAAACGGGGCGGGCGGGCGCATACTGATCGCATAGCCTATTAAGAAGGAAGGAAACAAAATCATGGCATCCATTCATTTTCCGCCCCTTACCAAGGACAAAGCGGGCCTGCTGGGCCTGTTTTCCGGCGCGGCCCTGGCCGCCCTGCTGATTCAGCCCATGCGCCTTTTGCCCGGCAGTTCCGCCGCCTGCGCCCTTGCCGCCGGGGTATACGCCGCCCTGATGCTTGCGGGCTTCCGCATCGGGAAAAAGCTGTGGACGGGGGCACCCGCCGCGCCTAAGGAGACGGCGGACGCCTGCCCCAAAATATTGGATACTTCGGTCATTATCGACGGTCGCGTGTTGGAAATCAGCCGCACGGGATTCCTGGAAGGCGATTTGATCGTGCCTTCCTTCGTGCTGGACGAGCTTCGCCATATCGCCGACAGCGCCGACGATCTGCGCCGCGCCCGGGGCCGCAGGGGCCTGGATATGCTGCGGAAAATGCAGGAGGAGCTGGGCGGCGCCCTGCGG
This sequence comes from Clostridia bacterium, assembly GCA_017443295.1. Taxonomy (GTDB): domain Bacteria; phylum Bacillota; class Clostridia; order Christensenellales; family Aristaeellaceae; genus RUG563. Next base: position 553 of record JAFSNT010000273.1, on the reverse strand, counting down.
GTGGAGGACGTGGGGCAGGACGCCGCCGACGCCGAAGTGGACGTGCGGCTGCTTCGTTTGGCCATGGACTTAGGCGGCGCGGTGATGACCAACGACTATAACCTGAACAAGGTGGCGGGCGTGGCCGGGGTGCCCGTACTCAACGTGAACGACCTGGCGGGGGCTTTGCGCCCGGCGGTGCTGCCGGGGGAAGAAATGACCGTGCGCATCGTCCGCGAGGGCAAGGAGCCGGGACAGGGCGTGGCCTACTTAGACGATGGCACCATGGTGGTGGTGGAAAACGGCCGCCGCCACGTGGGGGAGACCCTGGACGCGGAAGTGACCACCGTTTTGCAGACCAGCGCGGGCCGCATGATCTTCGGCCGCGTGAAAATGAACGAGAACCGGGCGGGGTAGTTTTATCCTATTTTTATATTCGGTTTCGCTTCGCTATGATAAAGCAGACAAATTGGGATTTGTTGGGGATACGCTGGGCGCTCCGCGCGCCCAGACCTGCGCCAGGGGCGTGACGCCCCTGGACCCCCACTCGGCGAAGCAGCTCGTATGGATATAT
>JAFSNT010000272.1 GCA_017443295.1 Clostridia bacterium | reverse complement strand
CTGCTGGGCCAGGCCATCGACGAGCAGCCCGACCCCGTCACGGCGGAACGCTGGCCCATCCATCGCCCCGCCCCCTCCTATGAGGAGCAGGAAAGCTCCGCCGAGATCCTGGAAACGGGCATCAAGGTGGTGGATCTGATCGCTCCCTATGCCAAGGGCGGCAAGATCGGCCTGTTCGGCGGCGCGGGCGTGGGCAAAACCGTGCTGATCATGGAGCTGATCAACAACGTGGCCAAGCAGCACGGCGGCCTGTCCGTTTTCGCGGGCGTGGGCGAGCGCACCCGCGAGGGCAACGACCTGTACAACGAAATGAAGGAAAGCGGCGTTATCAACAAGACCGCCCTGGTCTACGGCCAGATGAACGAGCCGCCGGGAGCGCGTATGCGCGTGGGCCTTTCCGGCCTTACCATGGCCGAATACTTCCGCGACCGGGAAAACCAGGACGTGCTGCTGTTCATCGACAACATTTTCCGTTTCACCCAGGCCGGTTCCGAAGTGTCCGCTTTGCTGGGCCGCATGCCCAGCGCCGTGGGCTATCAGCCCACCCTGGCCACGGAAATGGGCGCTTTGCAGGAGCGCATCACCTCCACCAAGAAGGGTTCCATCACCTCCGTGCAGGCGGTGTACGTGCCCGCCGACGACCTGACCGACCCCGCCCCCGCCACCACCTTCGCTCATCTGGACGCCACCACGGTGCTGAGCCGCGCCATTTCCTCCTTAGGCATTTATCCGGCGGTGGACCCGCTGGATTCCACCAGCCGCATTTTGAGTCCCGAAATCGTGGGCTATGAGCATTACGAGGTGGCCCGCAGCGTGCAGAGCATTTTGCAGCGCTATAAGGAATTGCAGGACATCATCGCCATCATGGGCATGGACGAGCTGAGCGACGAAGACAAGCTGATCGTGGCCCGCGCCCGCAAGGTGCAGCGGTTCCTGAGCCAGCCCTTCTCCGTGGCCGAGCAGTTCACCGGCATGGAGGGCAAGTACGTGCCCCTGAAGGAAACCATTCGCGGCTTCAAGGAAATCATCGAGGGCAAGCACGACGACCTGCCCGAGAGCGCGTTCCTGTTCGTGGGCACCATCGACGAAGCGGTAGCCAAAGCCAAAAAGGGTGAGTGACCATGGCCACATATCATCTGCAAATCGTCACCCCGGACCGGATGGTGTATGACGGGGAGGCGGAAAAGATCATCCTGCGCACCGTCAACGGCGACGTGTGCATCCTGCCCCATCATATCGACTACGCCGTGCCGCTGGCCATCGGCGAGGCCCGGATCACGGACGGCCAGGGCAATACCCGGCTTGCCGCCTGCAATAACGGCATGCTCAGCGTACATGGCAATGAAGTGCGCGTGGTGGCCGTCACCTTCGAGTGGGCCGACGATATCGACCTGGAGCGTGCCCGCCGGGCGGAAGAAAGCGCCAAGGAAATGCTGGATAAGCTCCAGCGCGAGGACGTGGATTTCACCGTGGCCGAAGCCAGACTGAAACGCGCCCTGACACGCATTCAGGTAAAGGGATAACGAAAACGGAGAAGCCATTTCGAGCAGCTTCTCCGTTTTTTCTTTACTGATTTGTTACCGACCAAGGGAGTTGAGAGTTGGGAGTTGAGAGTTGAGATTTATATAGTTGAAATATTTAGAGGCCCGGTAACTGTTCAGTCAAGCATGGTTTATCCATAATGTTTGGATATAAGATCGTAGGGGCGGATAATATCCGCCCGCCCATTGCCGGATGTCACGAACGCCGGAAAAATCAACAAACGCATCATGCTACGCGAGGCGGGCGGATATTATCCGCCCCTACATCCGAAAACCGCACAAATCGGAAAAAACCGGAACGACTGAACAGATACGAGGCCCGAAGATTGGCCGCTAAAACATCTCAACTCTCAACTCTCCGCTCTCAACTCTTCACGCTCTGCCTCACCCATTATACCCGCGCGGGTTCTGCTTCTGCCAGTTCCAGGCGTCGCGGCACATGGCGTTCAGGTCGCGCTTGGCCTGCCAATGCAGCAGGTCTCTTGCGCGGGTGGCGTCGGCGTAGCACACGGCGATATCGCCGGGGCGGCGGGGAGTGATTTCGTAGGGGATTTTCAGATCGTTGGCCTGCTCGAAGGTATGCACGATGTCCAGCACGCTGTAGGGGGTGCCGGTACCTAAGTTGAAGATTTCCACGCCGCTGCGCTTCACGGCGTATTCCAGGGCGGCTAAATGGCCTTCGGCTAAATCCATCACGTGGATGTAGTCGCGCTCGCCGGTGCCGTCCCGGGTGGGGTAATCGTCGCCGAACACCCGCAGGTGATCCAGCTTCCCGGAGGCCACCTGGCAGATGAAGGGCATCAGGTTGTTGGGGATGCCAGCGGGGTCCTCGCCGATGCGGCCGCTTTCGTGAGCGCCGATGGGGTTAAAGTACCGCAGCAGAATAAAGGAACGGGTGGGATCGGCGGCGGCCACGTCGGTCAGGATGCGTTCGCTGATCCATTTGGTCCAGCCGTAGGGGTTGGTGCAGCCGGTGGGGAAATCCTCACGCAGGGGCATTTCCTGATTGGTGCCGTATACGGTGGCGGAGGAGGAGAACACCAGCACGTTGCAGTTGTATTTGGGCATGACCTTGCACAGCACCATGGTGGCGTCTAAGTTGTTCTGGTAATACTTGAGGGGCTTCGCCACCGATTCGCCCACGGCCTTCAGCCCGGCGAAATGGATCACCGCGTCGATGGGGTACTGCTCAAACACGCGGGTCACGGTCTTTTCGTCCGTGCAGTCGCCCACGATCAGGGGGGCCTGTTTCCCGGTCAGCTCCTGCACCCGGCGCAGGGATTCGGGGCTGGAATTGTCCAAATTGTCCAACACGATCACGTCATGGCCCGCCTGGAGCAGGCACAGGGCCGTATGGGAGCCGATATACCCGGCCCCGCCGGTCAGCAATACGCGCATGGTATTTCCTCCTTGCAGTAAGTTCACTGTACATGATAAGGGCAAAGGAACCCCTGTGTCAAGACAAATTGTAAAATATTGATTTACTCTGTGACCCAGCCCCGGTATACGGCGATATCGTATACACCCTGGGCCATGCCCTCGGCCAGCCATTGCTGGTAAACGGGATAGGACAGCAGGTAATCCTCCCGGGGGGTGGACATCATGCCCATTTCGATCAGGAAGCAGGTCATCTTTGCCCAGTTATTGCCCACGAACTGATCCGAAAGGATCACCAGCCCGTACCGCTCCTCCAGGGGCAGGCCCACCCGGGTTTTCATGGCGTTGATCATCAATTCGCCCATGGCCCGATAGGTGGCCGGATCGGCCACGGCCTTGGCGTAATCGGAATGCAGGGGGGCGTAAACGGAAAAGCCTAACTTGTTTTTGTTTGCCCGTAAATCGGCGTGGAGCCGCAGCATGATGTGCGCCCCGGCGTCGGCGGCAATCTGGCAGCGCTCCTGATTGGAATGAAACACGTCCTGGCTTTCGCGGGTCATGACCACCGTCGCGCCCTGGCGCAGCAGCTCATCCCGCAGCATCATGCCGATTTCCAGCACCACGATGGATTCTTTGCGCAGGGTCAGCGCGCCCTGGGCCATGCCGGAGGAACCGGTGGTGGAACCGCTCAGGCCGGGGCCGATGGGTTCCTTTACCGGATGCCCGTTTTCCTGATGGCCGGGGTCGATGCACACGATCACGCCGGAAAGGCGGCCTTCCTGCTGTTCCACGGGGGCGGGGGCCTCATAGGCTTTGCGGGCTTCGGCCTGGGCCAGCGCAGAACCCTTCCCCGACAGGACCTTCACCGTGATCAGCGCCCGGGCGTAGGTCAGGGGCATTTCGATTTCCCCGGCATACAGCCCGTCTTCCTGGGGATAGACGGGAAATTCCATTTCCTGCTCCTTGCTGTGAGCCTTGAGCAGCAGATAATCGCTGCCGGGGCAGGAAAAAGAGTACCGAACGCCCGAAACGGTTTCCTCCAGGCGCAGGCCGGTCACCTTTCCCGAGGCTTTTCCGGAAGGCGCCTGGTAGCCGTTCGCGGCGGGCAGCGCAACGCTGCCGGAGGCCAGCGTCCTTTTGCCGTCAAAGGAATTGATGGTGATTTTCACCGTCCCGCCCGCCTGGGAATACCGCAGGGGGATGGAACCTTCAAAATGGCCGTCCGGCGCGTAAATCACCATTTTTCCGTTTTCTTTGGGCGCGGTGTAGGACAGCAGAAGAAAATCCTGATCCGGCAGATCCACGGAATAGGAAACGGCGCATTCCTCCGGCGTCAGCTGGACGCCCACCGCGGCGCAGGCACAGGAAAAGGGAATCAGCAGCAGAAGCAGAAGAAACGGAAGAAGCTTTCCGAAACGCATAATGAACCGTCCTTTCATTTTTACCAATTTCCTTCCTATTTTATCATGGATCGGCAGAATTGGCAATTGTGGGATTGAAAATATTATGGTAAAATGAATATGGAACGGTAAAAATAGGAGGACGGCATGAACCTGAAACGGAAAAAGAAGGCCCATCAGGTGGGCCTGCTGGGCAGGCTGATGGCAAAGCTGCCGTCGTCCTGGCCTTTGCTGTACCCGCTTTATCTGGCGGCGCAGTTGGACACGGTGGAAGAAACCTACGCTTCCGACAGGTGGCCGAAGGAATTCGACGGCTTGAAGGTGGCGTATGTATCCGATATTCATTACGGCTCCCTGTTGAGGGAGGACCGGGTGAGAAGCTTAGCGGAGCGGGTGAACGCCCTGCAGGCGGATATCGTGCTGCTGGGGGGCGATTACGGCGAGCATTCCGACGGGGCGGTGACGTTTTTCCTGTTGAAGCCCGGCTTCAAGGCCAAGATCGCCGTGCTGGGCGCGTTCGGCAATCACGACCGCACCCTGCCGGAGAAAAACGCGGAAAAAATCGCCCAAGCCATGCGGCAGGACGGCGTGATCCCCGTGCTGAACGACGCGTATCTGCTCAGCCGGAACGGAAAACAAATCGCCTTTGCCAGCGCCGACGATTTTTTCAACGGCAAGCCGAACCTGGAAAAGCTGGCCGCGCTGTGCGAAAAAGCGGATTTTACCGTGTTTTTTCCCCACAATCCCGATATCCTGCCCGAAACGCAGAAAATGCCCGGCGGCCTGTTTTATCAGCTGGCCATTTGCGGGCATACCCACGGGGGACAGGTGGCCGTCTGCGGCAAAGCCGTCAAATCCTCCAGCATCTACGGCAACCGGTTCCTGTCCGGCTGGTTCAGGGAGGCGGGGGCCGATATCCTGGTGAGCAACGGCGTTGGCGCGTCGGGCCTTCCCGTGCGGCTGGGCGCGCGGCCGCAGATTCATCTTTTGACCATGAAAACCAAGGCATAGAAAAAGCCTCCGGCTGGGAACCAAAGCCCGCCGGAGGCGCTTTTGTTCATTATGGATGCGGGGGATAAGCTTTTGCCGCGGCGGAGAATCATACCGCGTCCCGCATTTCCTCCTTTACCGTGTATCCGTCGATCGCTTCCAGGAACTTGGGAATGTCCTGGCTGTTCATGCTGCCGGTGTCCAGGAACATATGGTCCCGGGCGGAATACATCATGGCCAGGATGCCCAGCGTGGATTTGGGATCAATGTGGAATTTGCCGGAACGAAGGGAAATATCGTTCCCAAATTCCTTGCAGATGCTGCTCAGCTTCTCCGCAGCCTTCATCGAATCGACGTGAATGTGAATGTTCATGGAGCCTCCTTTCGCAAAACGATCCGTTTTGCAGAACACCGGAAACGTTTCCGGAAAATTTGCAGGCCTCTCCACTCCTGCGACCGTAGTATAGCACGGGGCCAATGAACGCGCAAGACGGCAGAGCCGCCACACTTTTTCGCCGCGTTTTGTGAAGGATGTACAGAACGGAAAAGGAATTTACAATGTATAATATGGATTTGGAAAATACATGATTGAAAAAGACATGCGCGGGGGCAAAAACGCGGGGCTTGGAAATTCTTCCATACCATCCCTTGCTTATGTTCAAGGAACATGGTACAATATATAGGAAATCCCAAGCCGCTGGAAAAAGGAGGCACGAATGAGCTGCATTGACCTGGTGATCAAAATCGGTTCCATGGCGCTGATCCGCCGGGAAGATAACGATATCGACTACAACATTTTCGCCCGGCTGGGCAGCGAGCTGAAGCCCGGCATGCTGCTGGTATCCTCCGGCGCCACGGAGATCGGGCGGCTGGATTACCTGAAACGCACGGGCAAAGCGCTGGAGGGCGACCCGGAGCAGAATAAAACCGATTATTCCGCCCAGGGCCAGGCCATCCTGATGGAAAACTACCGCCGCTTCATCCGGCCCGAATACGGCGTGCGCCAGGTGCTGGTGGAGCATAACCACTTTAACGACTCTCAGAAGCGGCAGCACCTTTTCGGCCTGCTCACCCGGGCGGCCGCGCAGAACGCCGTGCCCATCATCAATTACAACGACTGCGTGAGCGACGAAGAAAACCGCAAAATGGAATTGATGAGCCTTCAGGCCCGGAACCCCGACGCCCAGGTGGTGGAATGCGTGGACAACGACGAAACGGCGGCGGTGATCGCGGAGCTGGTGCATACCAAGCAGCTGATCCTGCTCACCTCCACGGAGGGCATTTACGCCGATCCCAAGGACCCTTCCACCCTGGTGAGCGAAATCACCGCGCCCGACGCCGAAGCCCTGACCCAAAAGGTGCAGGAATGGCAGACCCACTGCGTGGGCGCGTCCCGGGCCGGGGCCAACGGTGCGGGGGCCAAGCTGGAATACGCCCTGCGCTGCGCCCGCACGGGCGTTCAGGTGTACATCGCCCACGCCCGTTACCCCATCGCCAAAATCCTGTCCGGGCAGGTTCGCCGCACCCGGATCGCCATTGAGCAGCCGTGATTGTTCACCCGCATCGTTTAGGAGCAATTTGAATCAGGTAGGAGGTTGGAAGCAGGAGGCAGGAGGTTTTATAGCGCTTTCATTTCGCGGCAAGTACCGCTTGCAACAGATTGTTCAGCAAAATAATCCTCCTGCTTCCTACCTTCTGCCTCCTGCCTGACTTAAACCCAAGAAAGAGAGGAAAGAACCATGATTGATCCCCGTTACGATACCCAGCTGCTGATTGAAGGCCACGACCTGGACGAAGACGAGATCCGCGATTACTTTCTGGAGAACCTGCCCGGCGACTGCCTGCTGGTGGTGGGCGACGACGAACTGATCAAAATCCATTTCCACACCAACGAACCCTGGGAGGTGCTGAAATACTGCTCCACCTTAGGCGAAATCCACGATATCGTGGTGGAGGATATGGACCGGCAGGCCAGAGGGCTGCAAGGGTAAATCAAAAAAAGAGCGTCCCGCGTTTCCATGATTCGCGGGACGCTCTTTTTTCGTCAGTACAGCGGGAACTTGGCCGTCAGCTGTTCCACGCCGGCCTTGACGGCGGGGACGGCGGCTTCGCCCTGATAGAGGACGAGGGAAATCCACTCGGCGATCTGCACCATTTCCGGCTCCTTGAAGCCCCGGGTGGTGACGGCGGGGGTGCCGACGCGGACGCCGCTGGTTTCGGTGGGCTTGCGCTGGTCGCGGGGCACCATGTTTTTGTTCACGGTGATGTTGGCCATGCCCAGCCAGGTTTCCAGCTCCTTGCCGGTGACGGGCGTATCGCACAGGTCCAGCAGCAGCAGGTGGTTGTCCGTGCCGCCGGAAACCATGCGCACGCCGCGCTCCCTCAGGGCGTTTTCCAGGGCCTTGGCGTTCTTGACGATCTGCTGCTGGTATGCCTTGAATTCGGGCTTCAGCGCTTCGCCGAAGCACACGGCCTTGGCGGCGATGACATGCTCCAGGGGGCCGCCCTGGATGCCGGGGAAAATGGCCTTGTCGATGGCCTTTTTGTACTGCTCCCGGCACAGGATCAGGCCGCCGCGGGGGCCGCGCAGGGTCTTATGGGTGGTGGTGGTCACCACGTCGGCGTAGGGGATGGGGGAGGGATGGCAACCGGCGGCGACTAAGCCCGCGATGTGCGCCATATCCACCATGAGCAGCGCGCCCACGTCGTCGGCGATCTTGCGGAACCGGGCAAAGTCCAGGGTGCGGGCATAGGCGGAAGCGCCCGCCACGATCAGCCGGGGCTTGCAGGCCCGGGCGATGCGGAGCGTCTCGTCATAATTGATGCATTCGGTTTCGGGATCAATGCCGTAGGCTTCAAAATGGAAATACTTGCCCGAAATGTTCACGGGGCTGCCGTGGGTCAAATGGCCGCCGTGATTGAGGCCCATGCCCAGCACAGTGTCGCCGGGCTGCAAAAGGCCGAAGTACACGGCCATGTTGGCCTGGGAACCGCTGTGGGGCTGCACGTTGGCGTGATCCGCGCCGTAAAGCTCCTTGGCCCGCTCGATGGCGATTTTTTCCACCTCGTCCACGCAGCCGCAGCCGCCGTAATACCGTTTTCCGGGATAACCTTCCGCGTATTTATTGGTCAAGGGGCTGCCCATGGCCGCCATGACGGCGGGGCTGACAAAGTTTTCCGAAGCGATCAGTTCAATGTGCGCTTCCTGGCGGGCACATTCGGCGGCGATGGCCTGAGATACTTCAGCGTCCTGATTCAGGCACGGGGGCAGGTTCCACATTTTGTCATCCTCCAGTAATAAAAATACCGCGTATGACGGACAGGCTTTGCCGCAGCACACGTCTAAGATGCTTACTGCTGCTTCCTCTCGGACCTGACAGGGTTGACACCGCAACATCGCACGGGACCCGCCAGCCATACACGGCCTGTATATTATATATCAGGCCAGGAAAAAAAACAAGCCTTAAATTCGCCTCCTTTCCGTTTTTCCCTGTACGTTTTCTGTATTTTGCGGGAAGCACCCTTTTTTTGCCCCGGCATAGGATGGGGGTGAAGGCCGCGTCAAAACGGCCCGATGCCAACCGCGCCGCCGGTGTTCCGGCGCGCAAAGTAAGGAGGCGTAAAAGGCATGAGTTTCTATTCCTACAAAAACGCCAATCCCGGATGCTGCCCCGGAACCATTTCCGGCAACGCCCTGGAGGGCCTGGATGAAAAGGTATGCATCCAGGTGCAGCGGGTGTACGACAGCTGTTTGCAGCAGCAGCAGCTGACCAACGTGAACGTGACCGTGACCAGCTATGCCCAGGTGGTGACCACCGGCTGCTGCTGCAACGCGGAAACGGAGGAGGTGCCGCCCACCACCGCGCCGGTGCCGCCCATCACCTTTGAATCCTGCCGCAGCAGCGCCATGGACGTGGACATCAGCAACCTGAGCGTGGAGCGGCTGTGCGACCGGCCCTGCTTCGCGCGGGTGCGTGGCGCGGTGCAGATTCCCATCGACATCCTGTTTACCGACAGCCGGTGCGTGGAATACATCGGCAAGGCCGTGGTGACGGTGAACCGGGACGTGCTGCTGGCGGTGCCCGACGATTCCATCGTGCCTTTCAACTTAGAGGGCATGGCCAGCGCGGTATGCGTGGCGGGCAGCTACCAGGGCAATAACGTGTTCCGCCTGACGGTGTGCGTCACCATCGTGCTGAAGGTGCTGGCCAAGGTGGAAATCCTGGTGCCCAGCTACGGCTTCTGCACCATCCCGCCCTGCGAGGAATTCGCGGATTCCGTCTGTGACGAATTCTTTTCTCTTCCTTTGTTCCCGCCCTCCACGCTGTGCGACGAAGACAATTTCCAGGGCACCGCGAACTGCGGCTGCAACTGCGGCAGCACCGCCGGAACTAACTGCGGCAAGTGCGGAAGCCGTACCAGCGGATGCGGGTGCGGAAACCGCTGATCCAAACAAAAAACGCGCGGGGGAGAAGGTTTTCGGCCTTCTCCCTTTGCGCGTTTGCATACCCTTATATATGGAAAATTAAAGCACATAGTCCTTTATGGCTTTCTTGGAAGGGGGCCTGGGGGAAACCATTCTTTGGCCGCCAAAGAATGG
>JAFSNT010000271.1 GCA_017443295.1 Clostridia bacterium | reverse complement strand
GAAGCCCGCCCTGTACGATACCATGACCATGGACGTGGCGGGCGACGGCGTGGGCATGCGCTTCTACGGCGAGCATAAGCGCTTCGCCGGGTTCACCTGCGTGTACGAGGAAAGCACCGACGAAGCGGAGGAAGCGGCGGAGTCCACCCTGCCCCAGTTCGAGGAGGGCGCGCCGGTGACCATTGAATCGGTGGAAAGCCAGCAGCATTTCACCCAGCCCCCCGCCCGCTTTACGGAAGCAAGCTTAGTGAAAACCTTAGAAGAAAAGGGCATCGGACGGCCCTCCACCTACGCCCCCACCATCACCACCATCATCGCCCGGGGCTATGTGATGCGGGAAAACAAGCGCCTGTTCCCCACGGAATTGGGTAAAATGATCAACGCCATGATGATTGAATACTTCGGCCCCATCGTGGACGTGGAATTCACCGCCGAGCTGGAAGAAGAATTGGACGAGGTAGAGGAAGGCGGCGCGGACTGGCACAAGGTGCTGCGGAAATTCTATCCGCCCTTTGAAAAAATGCTGGAGAACGCTGAGGAAGCCATCGAAAAGGTGGAAATCAAGGACGAACCCAGCGACGTGGTCTGCGATAAGTGCGGGGCGCAGATGGTGTACCGGGTGGGCCGGTTCGGCAAGTTCTTAGCCTGCCCCAACTTCCCGGACTGCCGGAACACCAAGCCCATCCTGAACTACATCGAAGCCAAGTGCCCCAAGTGCGGCGGGCGGCTGCTGGAAAAGACCAGCCGGAAAAACCGCAAGTTCTACGGCTGCGAGAATTACCCGGAATGTGATTTCGTTTCCTGGGAAATGCCCGTGGACCAGCGATGCGAAAAGTGCGGCAGCTACATGACCTATAAGCGCTCCCGCAAGGGCAAAACCTGGTATTTGTGCAGTAACGAGACCTGCCGCCATCGGGTGGAGGTCAGCACGCCGGAGACGGAGGACGAGGAAGCATGAGCGTCACCGTGATCGGCGCGGGGCTGGCGGGCTGCGAGGCGGCCTGGCAGCTTGTTAAGCGCGGCGTGGCCGTCACCCTGATCGAGCAAAAACCGGCAGCCTACAGCCCCGCCCATCATTCTCCCCTGTTCGCGGAATTGGTCTGCTCCAATTCCCTGCGGTCAGACCGCATGCAGAACGCCGTGGGCCTGCTGAAGGAAGAAATGCGCCGCATGGATTCCCTGGTGCTGGCGGCGGCGGATAAGGCCCGGGTGCCCGCGGGCGGGGCGCTGGCGGTGGATCGGGATTCCTTTTCCGGTTACATCACCGAAACCCTGAAAAATCATCCCCTGGTGACGGTGAAGGAACGGGAAGTGACCGAAATCCCCGACAGCCCCGCCATCATCGCCACCGGGCCGCTGACCAGCGACGCCCTGGCGGAGGCCATCGCCAGGATGCCCGAGGTCAGCACCCTGAATTTCTACGACGCCGCCGCCCCCATCGTGACGGCGGAAAGCTTAGATATGAACAAGGTATACCGAGCTTCCCGCTACGGCCGGGGGGACGATTACCTGAACTGCCCCATGGATCAAAAGGAGTACGACGCTTTTGTGGAGGCGCTGCTTTCCGCCGAAACCGCCCCTGTTCACGGCTTTGAGGAAAAGAAGGTGTTCGAGGGCTGCATGCCGGTGGAATCCATGGCCCGGCGGGGGCATATGGTGCTGGCTTTCGGGCCGCTGAAACCGGTTGGCCTGCCCGACCCGCGCACGAGACGGGACCCCTACGCCGTAGTGCAATTGCGCCAGGACGACGCGGCAGGCACCCTGTATAACATCGTGGGCTTCCAGACGCGGCTGAAATTCCCCGAGCAAAAGCGGGTATTCGGCCTGATCCCCGGATTGGAAAACGCCGAATACGCCCGGTACGGGGTGATGCACCGGAACACGTTCCTCAACAGCCCCGGTCTGCTGGACTGCCATTACCAGATGATCGCCCGGCCCGGCCTGTTCTTCGCGGGCCAGATGACCGGCGTGGAGGGCTACGTGGAAAGCGCCGGAAGCGGCCTGGTGGCGGGCGTCTGCGCCGCCATGCGGGAACTGGGCAGGCCCCTGCCGGACTTTCCCCGGGAAACGGCCTTAGGCGCTCTGGCCCATTACGTGGCCGCCGACAACCGCAATTTCCAGCCCATGAACGTGACCTACGGCATCATGGAGGGCTGGCCGGAAAAAGTGCGGGGCGGTAAGCAGGCCCGGTATGAAAAAATCGCCAATCGGGCGCTGGAAACCGTCGACAAGCTGAAACAGGAGATCGACAGGGCTTAAAAAACGGAGGCGGAACCTATGAAAAGATTCTTCATTGCGGTTTTATGTATGCTGCTGCTCGTTCCTTCCATTGCCTTCTGTGAAACCGGAGGCCTGATGGAGGAAGCGGTTTCCATCGGCGAACCCGCTTTGCCGGGCACGCTCACCCTGCCGGAAAACGCCTCCTCTCCCCTGCCCGCCGTGGTGCTGCTCCACGGCTCCGGCCCCAACGACCGGGACGAGACCGTGGGACAGACCAAAATGTTCCGGGATTTAGCCCAAGGGCTGGCGGAACAGGGCGTCGCCGTACTGCGGTTCGATAAACGCACCTTGGTTTACAACACATATACCAAGGATGATTTGAAAACCTTCACCGTTGAACAAGAATCCATCCGGGACGCGGTGGCGGCGGCGGAGCTTCTGCGCTCCAATCCCCGTATCGGCCAGGTCTTCCTCATCGGCCATTCCATGGGGGCCATGATCGCGCCCCGCATCGCGGAGGAGTACCCCAGCCTGTTTGACGGGATCATTCTGCTGTCCGGCACGCCCAAGACCTTTGGGGACATTGTACTCAGCCAGAATCAGGCCATCGTGGACGCCCTGCCGGCGCTTACGAAAGCCATCGGAACCATCCAGCTGCAGGGGCTGCGCATGAATTGGAAAGACCTTCTGAACAGCACAGGAGAAGAAGCGAAAAACAAGACCGTTTTCGGAGAACCCGGCTATTATTTCTGGGAAATGGCCCAGTATGACACGGGGGAAATCCTGCAAACCCTGGAACTCCCCGCCCTTATCGTCAACGGCGGACGGGATTTCCAGGTGGTGGACGCGGACGGCGTCGACGCCTGGAACGCCCTGGACTTGCCGGAAAACGTGCAGGTGATCTATCATCCCGACTTGAACCACCTGCTCATGGATCCGGACGCGCCGGAGGAAGCCCGGGGAACCGTCAAAGAATACGATACGCCCTGCCATATTTCCCGGGAAATCATTGATGAAATCGCGGAATTCATCTTGAAATGACCGCCTGAAACCGCCATTCAATCAAGGCCGAATTGCGGCAAAACAGTTTTTCATCTTGCCAAATTCCAAAAAGTCTGTTAAGATACATGATGGTCAAAGAAAGACAACTCTTTGACTCAAAAACGAAACGGATTTTTCCTAATTTTCACATCATACGGAGGATTTGTTTTATGACCATGAAAGGCACCACCATCTGCGCCGTCAAGAAGGACGGCAAAATCGCCGTGGCCGGGGACGGCCAGGTGACCATGGGAGAACATACGGTATTTAAGGCCACCGCCCGGAAGGTGCGGCGGATTTATAACGACAGCGTGGTGACGGGCTTCGCAGGCTCCGTGGCCGACGCTTTCAGCCTTTGCGAGCGCTTTGAAGACAAGCTGACCCAGTGCGGCGGCAATTTGGAGCGGGCCGCCGTGATGCTGGCCCAGGACTGGCGGGGCGACAAGGGCCTGCGTCAGCTGGAGGCCATGCTGATCGTTGCGAACAAGGAAACCATGCTGATCGTATCCGGCACCGGCGAGGTCATCGACCCGGACGACGGCGTGGCCGCCATCGGCTCCGGCGGCAATTACGCCCTGGCCGCCGCCCGCGCTTTGGTGCAGAACACCGATTTGTCCGCCAAGGAAATCGCGGAAAAGGCCCTGCACATCGCCGCGTCCATCTGCGTGTATACCAACGACAACATCATCGTGGAGGAGGTGTGACCCATGAGCGAAATGAAGAATCTGCCGGGCCGCGCCCGGGAACTGACCCCCCGCGAGGTGGTGCGGGAATTAGACCGCTATATCATCGGCCAGGACGACGCCAAGCGCGCCGTGGCCATCGCCCTGCGCAACCGCTACCGTCGTTCCCAGCTGCCCAAGGAAATGCGGGATGAAATTTACCCCAAGAATATTCTGATGATCGGCCCCACCGGCGTGGGCAAAACCGAAATCGCCCGGCGTCTCGCCAGGCTGGTGGACGCTCCCTTCATCAAGGTGGAAGCCACCAAATTCACCGAAGTGGGCTATGTGGGCCGGGACGTGGAATCCATCATCCGCGATTTGGCGGAAAACGCCGTGCGCATGGTGAAGGACGAGCATGTGGCCCGGGTCAAGACCCGCGCCCAGGTGCTGGCGGAAGACCGGCTGGTCACCTTGCTTTTGCATCCCGCCAAGAAGGCCAGCACCGGCAATAACCCCCTGGACATTCTGCTGGGCCGCGCCAAGCAGGAGCCGGAACCCACCGAGGCCGAAAGGAGCGAAATCAGCCGCAAGCGGGGCGAACTCCGCGAACAGCTTCGTTCCGGCGCGCTGGAGGATCACGAGCTGGAAATCGAAGTGGAGGAAGCCGCGCCCCAGCTGGAGGTGGGCGGCGCTTCCATTAGCATCGGCGACATGATGGGCGGCATGCTGCCCAAGCGCATGAAGACCCGCCACGTGAAGGTGAAGGAAGCCCGTGAAATTTTGATTCAGGAAGAAAGCAACAAGCTCATCGACGAGGACGCGGTGAAGGAAGAAGCCATCCGCCGCTGCGAGCAGAGCGGCATCGTGTTCTTAGACGAAATCGACAAGATCGCGGGGCGCAGCGTGGGTTCCGGCCCGGATGTGAGCCGGGAGGGCGTGCAGCGGGACATCCTGCCCATCGTGGAAGGATCAACCGTGAACACCAAATACGGCCCCGTGCGCACGGACTTTATGCTGTTCATCGGCGCGGGCGCGTTCCATGTGGCCAAGGTCAGCGACCTGATCCCCGAATTGCAGGGCCGCTTCCCGGTACACGTCAATTTAAAATCCCTGACCCAGGAGGATTTCGTCGCCATCCTGACGAAAACAGATAACGCCGTCACCCGGCAGTATGCCGCCCTGCTGGAGGTGGACAAGGTACACCTGACCTTCGACGAGGACGCCCTCAACGAAATTGCCCGCATCGCCATGCTGGCGAACGAAACCAGCGAGGACATCGGCGCCCGCCGCCTCCACGCCGTATTTGAAGAGCTGCTGGAGGACGTGTCCTTCAACGCGGGGGGCGACAATATGCCCGACGTGTACCTGACCATTACCGCCGACTATGTGAAGGAACACTTGAAAACCGCCAAGGAAATGGATATGCGGCGATATATCCTGTAAACAAAAAAGAGTGGAGAGTTGAGAGTGGAGAGTTGAGAGTGGAGAGTTTTTACACTGTGAACTGCGGCTTCCTAATATATGTTATGATCCAATCAATCTCAACTCTCAACTCTTAACTCTCAACTCTCATCAATTCACTTTACGATGAAGGGTGGGCTGAAAATGCCATTGACCATCGCCATCGACGGGCCCGTGGGCGCGGGCAAATCCACCATTTCGGACGTGGTGGCGCAGCGCCTCGGCATTCTGCATTTGGACACCGGGGCCATGTACCGGGCCGTGGGCCTTTATATGCTGGAAAACGACGTCGATCCCAAGGATCAGGAAACCGTTTGCGCCCTCTGCGAGGCAGGCAAAGTGCTGGTGGACGTGCGCTACGCGGACGGCGCCCAGCAAACCCTGCTGAACGGCCAGGACGTATCGGGCCGCATCCGCGCCCAGGAGGTGGGCAAGGCGGCCTCCGCCGTGTCCCGTTATCCCGCCGTGCGCCGCATGCTGGTGTGCCGCCAGCAGGAAATGGCCAAGGGCCAGTCCATGCTGCTGGACGGGCGGGATATCGGCACGGTGGTTCTCAAGGACGCCACCGTGAAAATCTACCTGACGGCCTCCCCCGAATCCCGGGCCAAACGCCGCATGCTGCAATTAAAGGAGAAGGGCGACGAAACGCCCTTTGAAGCCATTTTGGCCGAGGTCAACGCCCGGGATTACCAGGACACCCACCGAGAAACCGATCCCCTGCGGCAGGCCGAGGACGCGGTGCTGGTGGATTCCTCCGACCTCACCTTTGACGAAACCGTCAGCGCCATTCTTTCCATCGTGGAGGCGAAAAAATGACCATGGAAGCGAAGAAAACGCCGGAAACGCCGGAAAAACCGGAAAAACCGGAAAAAGCGGAACAGAAAGAGAAAAAGCCCGTCAGCCCCGAAAAGGAGCGCACCTTCGTCTACACCCTGGCCCGCATCGTGGCTTTCCTCGGCAACCGCACCATTTTTCCCGTCCGCTATCACGGCAGAGAAAACTTCGATCTGAACGCGCCCTACATCGCCATGTCCAACCACAATAGCGCCCTGGATCCCCTAATCTTGGCCTATCCCTGCAAAAAGTACGAGATCCGCTTCGTGGGGAAAAAAGAACTGGTGAAGGTCAAATGGATCGGTAATCTGCTCAATAAGGGCCTGCACATGATCACCGTGGACCGCCACAATTCCGATATGGCGGCCATGCGCCTGTGCATGAAGACCCTGCGGGAGGGCTATGTGCTGGGCATTTTCCCGGAGGGCACCCGCCACCACGAGGATTTGATGAGCGAGGTGGAAACCGGGGCCGCCGTGCTGGCCCTGCGCGCCAAAGCGCCCATCCTGCCCGTATACATTGAGTCCAAGCCCAGGCTGTTCCGCTTCAACCACGTGTACATCGGCAAGCCCATGGATATTTCCGATTTGGCGGCCCAGGGCTTCAATACCGACGTGGTGGAGGCCCTGTGCGGCCGCATCCGGGACACCTTCCTGAAAATGCGCGAGGAAGCCGGGAAGAAATAAAAGCGGAAAGTGAAAAGCGGAAAGTGAAGATTTGAAATGTCCGCGCTTTGTCTGGAATTGTTTTCACGGACTATATAAAATTTCACTTTTCACTTTC
>JAFSNT010000270.1 GCA_017443295.1 Clostridia bacterium | reverse complement strand
TGAAAAGTGAAAATCTTATATAGTCTACACTTTCCGTTGCATCGTTCGTGTCGTGGCGGAAAGAATGTTGCGAATATCCGCAGCATCGCGGCACAGGCTGAAATACTGTTTCTTCGTTAAGTATTCTGTCTGATACAGCAGTTCCAGCCAATACATTGTTTCAGTGGTTTCCTTGAGCGCGATATACACTTTGGAGGCAAAATCATTTCGGCTGATTGCACACTTTGATTCTGCCAGATTTGCCCCAATAGATGTGCCTGATCGAAGCAGTTGTTTCGACAATACGAATTCTTTCTTTTCAGTTCGCAAATACTGATAGACTCTAACGATTCTGATTGCAAACTTTTTGCTTTTTTCGCCTGCCAAATCCATCTTTTTCACTCTCCGCTATAAAATCTTCACTTTCCACTTTTCACTTTTCACTTTCATGAATGATCCCTTTGTTCTTTAGAATCGCTTCCGCTACTCTGATGCCGTCCACGGCGGCGCTCATGATGCCGCCCGCGTAGCCCGCCCCCTCGCCGCAGGGGTACAGGCCGCCGATGTTGCTTTCATACCGGCTGTCCCGAAGCAGCCGCACCGGGCAGGAGGACCGGCTTTCCACCGCCGTGAGCACCGCGTCCGGCAGGGCGAAGCCCTTTAATTGCCGGTCAAAGGCCCGAATGGCCCCCTGCAAGCCCTGATAAGCGAAGCCGGGCAATATATCCCGAAAATCCGCGCAGGAGACGCCGGGGCGGTAGGTGGGCTGCACGCTGCCCAAGGCCTTGGTCGCTCTGCCCGCCAGCAAGTCCCCGGCCAGCTGCACGGGGGCGAAATAGTTGTTTCCGCCCGCCCGGAAGGCCCTTTCCTCCCAGGCCCTTTGCAGTGCGTAACCCGCCAGGGGATGGTCGTCGCCGAAATCCTCGGTTCGCACGTCCACCAGCAGGGCGGCGTTGGCGTTTTCCCCGTCCCGGGCGAAGCGGCTCATGCCGTTGACGCACACGCCGCCAAGCCTGCTGGCCGCTGGCACCACCGTGCCGCCGGGGCACATGCAGAAGGTGTAGGCCCCCCGCCCGTCGGGCAGCTTGGCGGAAAGATGGTATTCCGCCGCGCCAAGGGCCGGATGGGCGGCGAATTTGCCGTACTGGCTTTTGTTGATGAGGCTTTGGGGATGCTCGATCCGCGCGCCCACGGAAAAGGGCTTCTGGATCATGTTTACCCCCGCCTGGAACAGCATCTGCTGGGTGTCCGCCGCGCTGTGGCCGATGGCCACGATCAGGGCGTCGGCGGCAAGGGCGTGTTTCCCCGTTTCGTCCGTGTATTCCACGGCCTCCACCTGCCCGGCCCGGGTCTTGATCTCTGTGAGCTTAGCGTTGAACAGCACCTCGCCGCCCAAAGCAAGGATTTCCTCCCGGATGGACTTGACCACCTGTGGCAGCCGATCCGTGCCGATATGGGGCCGGGCCAAGTATAAGATTTCCTCCGGCGCGCCGTGGTCGTGCAGCTCCTTTAGCACCGTCTGGCAGCGCCTGTCCTTGATGCCGGTGGTGAGCTTGCCGTCGGAGAAAGCCCCCGCGCCGCCCTCGCCGAACTGGACGTTGCTTTCCGGGTTCAAATCCCCTGTTTGGGCAAAGCGTTCGGTGGTTTTCGCCCTTTTTTCCACCCGCTCTCCCCGCTCCAGCACCAGGGGCCGGAGGCCCGCCCGTGCCAGGGTGAGGGCGGCGAACAGCCCGCCGGGGCCGAAACCCGCCACTACGGGGCGAAGGCCCGTATATTCCGCCCGAATCACCGGAACGGACGTCATGGGCGCGACCCGGGTCACCGTGCCGGGCTTGGCGGCGCGAAGATACGCGTCCTCGTTCCACAGGGACACGTCCACGCTCAAAACGAAGTGTACGTCCCCCTTGTCCCGGGCGTCCACGCTCTTTTTGCTCACCCGCCAGTCCTTCACCTGGCTCCTGTCCGCCCGCAGCTTTTTGAGGGCGGCGAAAAGCGGCGCGTCCTCGGCGCTGTCCAGGGGGATTTTGATGTTGGCCACGCGGATCATGCCGCTTTCCCTCCCACATCGGTGCGTGTTATGAAAAAACCCTGACCCGTCAATACAGCTTGACAGATCAGGGCTTGCTGGTGCGCTCGGCGCGACTCGAACGCGCGGCCTTCAGAGTCGGAGTCTGACACTCTATCCAACTGAGCTACGGGCGCATACGCTCGCCTTTCGGAAAGCGGATGTATTATAGCACGGCGCGGCCCGGCGTGTCAAGAAAATATTTTGACGATTTCTGCAAATTCCAGCCCCGAATCTTTTTATATTTTTTTCCGCGAACGTTCGTGTTCGGATAAAATATATCGTTTTAGGGCATTGCTTTTTTACCGCCGATATGTTATGATGGGACTGCCTTCATTCGGCGCTGTTTTTTGTTATATCAAATTGGCAAAAACGCCGCGCGCCGGACGCGAGGGCCGCTGTCCGGGTACGCAAAAATCCCGGAAAAAAAGTGCAAGGGCGCACGAAGGAGACAGAAACGCACATGGAGCAGAGCAAGCAGGCGGTTTCGCCCGAGCGGAGCGCGGCGGCGGTCAGGCCCAATACGCAGTCGCCGTACATCCAGGAAATAGATCTTGTGGAGCTGTTTTTCACGCTTTTGCGGAACTGGAAGCTGCTGGTGCTGGGCGCCGTGGTGGGCGTGGTGGTCTCCATGAGCTATTACAGCCTTTTCGTCCATCCGCAATATAAGGCCACGACGGAAATGTACATCACCAATACCGACACCCTCATTTCCCTTTCCGATCTGCAGTTGGGTTCCGCTTTGACGGAGGACTATAAGTCCATCATTAAAAGCCGCGCGGTGCTGAACAAGGTGATCGAGGAACTGGAGCTGGACATTGATTACAAAAAGCTGGGCGGCATGATCTCCGTCTCCAATCCTTCCGGAACGCACATCATCAAAACGGCGGTGACCACCGGCGACGAGGAAAGCTGCCGGCTCATCGCCAACGAGCTGCTGAACGTGAGCATCGAACGCATTTTCCAGGTCATCGGCACCAGCGAACCCACCATCATCGACCATTCCGAAGCGGAGGCCGTGGAAAACATCACCCCGGGCAGAAAGATCCATGCCATATACGGCATGCTGTTCGGCGTGCTGCTGGTGGCCGCGTTCATTACCCTGTCGGTGATGATGGATACCACCCTGAAAAACGAAGACGACGTGAAGAAATACCTGAGGCTGCCGCTGCTCGCTTCCGTGCCGTATTTTTCGGATCAGGCGGAGCATGACAACAAATGAAAGGGATTTATTCCGTGGAGAATAAAATGTACGAAAAGACGTATGTTCCGGAGCGTCGGATCGCCGAAATGACGATTCCCCCCGCGCCCTTCCTGGTCAACGAGGCCGTCAATACCCTGCGGGGCAATATTCAGCTCAGCGGCTACGCCATCAAGACCATCTGCATCACCAGCGCGCAGATCCACGAAGGGAAATCGGCCATATCCTTCCGTCTGGCCAAGAGCTTCGCGGCGCTGGGCAAGCGCACCATCTTCCTGGACTGCGATATCCGCAACAGCGCCATTTTGAGCCGCTACAAGGTGCGGCAGGCAAAGTATATCTACGGCCTGACGGATTTCCTGTGCGGCGAGATCAGCATGCAGGACGCCATTTGGGGCACCAAGGATCCGTACCTCGACATTCTTTTCGCCGGTTCCATCGCGCCCAACCCCAGCGAGCTGTTTTCCGGGGAGCTGTTTCGCGGCCTGATGCGGGAGCTGCGCGGCCAATACGATTATATCATCGTGGACACGCCGCCCGTGAACGCCGTCATCGACGCCCTGCTGATCGCCAAGGAATGCGACGGAACGGTGCTGGTTGTGGAAAGCGGCGCGTCTGAACGCCGCCAGTCCATGCACGCCGTACAGCAGCTGAATTACGCCGACGTGAAGATGCTGGGGGTCGTACTCAACAAGACCGGCTTCCACAAGGGCGCTTACGGCTACGGCTACGGGTATGGCTACGGTTACGGCCAGAAATACGGATACGGCTATGGCCAGAAATACGGCTACGGTTACGGCAAAACAAAGGAGCAAAAAGAAAAAAAGGCAGTCGGAAGAAGGCGCGGTAAAACGAAAAACAAAAGCGGCGGCTGACGGGCCGCAAGCTGACGGTTCTTTCCCTCCCCACCCCCTGAACGGAGCTGATTATGTCGGAAAAAGAAAGGCAAAAAAAGCGCAGGCGTTTGAACCGCCGCGCGGTGCGGGTATACGTGTTTGCCGCCCTGTGTGTGCTGGCCGTCGTGGGGCTGTGGCTGTATACGAGCGCGGAGAACCAGCGCGTCCAGGCCGTATCGGTGGGCAATTCGGTGGACGTGGGCACGGGCTACAGGCAGATCGAATACGAGGGCAGGAAATACCGCTACAACGAAAGGATCACCACCATCGTGTACGCCGGCGTCGACTCCCCCGACGCTCTGGCCGTGACCAGCAAGTACACGCTGGCCCCCCGGGCGGACAGCATCTCCGTGATCGTGCTGGACGAGTATCATCGGCGGATGAGCATCATCGCCCTGAGCCGCGACACCATGACGGACATCCATAAATACACCCTGGACGGCCTGGATCGCGGCCTGTTTACCGATCATTTGGGCTATGCCTACGCCTACGGAGAAGGCGGCAGGATCAGCGGCATGAACCTGTGCCAGGCCGTCTCCGACCTGCTGTGCAAGATCCCCATCCGAAGCTATGTCGTCACCAACAGCGCTTCCCTTCCCGTGATCGCGGAGATGGTCGGCCCGGTGAACGTGACCGTGCCCAACGGCGATTTGGCCGAGCTTGGCTTTGTCCAGGGAGAAACCGCCGTCATCGACGGATCGAACCTGGAAGCCTTCATTCGTTCCAGAGACACGGAAGAGGATCTATCCAACGTGGGCCGCATGGAGCGGCAGCGCGCCTATATCGAGGCCGTTGCCGGCAAGCTGGCGGATTATCTGACCGCGAATTCATCCAAGGCATGGGACAAGATGATGCAGGCGGAAAAAATCGTGAACACCAACATCACCAGGAGCAGCTACCTGAACCTGACGAAGAAATTGAAGAACGCCCCGTTCGGAAGCGGCGATTATTACACCCTGGAAGGCCAGCACACCGTCGGAGACAGCTACGACGAGTTTTACCCGGACCCGGAGCAGGTCCGAAAGCTGGTGGTCGATCTGTTCTATATCGAGCAGTGAGGGCCGCCTTCCCTGAACACCGAATCACGGCGCGGATGGGATTCGCGCTTTGATAATTCAATCTTTAGGAAAAGCCAGGAGGATACGGACATGAAAAGGTTTCTTGCGTTTCTCTGCGTAATTGCACTCGTTTCCATCAGCGCGGCGCCCGCGCTGGCCAATCCCAGCATCGGCTATGTGTCGTCGAACGTTGAAGTGATTGAGATTCTCTCGGACGCGGCGCATGCCACCAGCGCGTGGATCGCGGAACAGTTATCCGGCGGAGAATGGTATCTCAAGGTCATTCCGTTTAACGCGGCGATGTATGACAACGCGGACGTGAAGGATATCATTACCGGCGTCAATTCTGACAGCCTGGTGATCGAACCCTACCAGTTCGCGGCCAGTCTGAAGAAGTATCAGCCCGAGGAACTCGCCCAGGCCGCCCCGGAGCAATTGTCGCGCTATCATTTTGTCACCCGCTTCAAGGATCTCGTCCTGACGGACGGCACCCAGATCGTTTATATGCACGGGGATAACGTGATGTCGGTTCGCGCCAGGATGCAGGCCGACGCCATGATGGGCGTAAAGAAGAGCGATTTGGGCAATTATCTGGTGATGCAGGTCAACCCCGCCACCGGCGAAATATTCTACACCGCCATCGAGGAAGACAGCTTCGTCAGCAAAGACGGCTCCTTCGTCACGGAAGCCAAGGTGCTGGGTCCCTTCGCCATCATTCAGAAAATCTGATCGTTCGGGACGCCCCTGAAAAAGGCGCGCTGTTCGTTTATTGAGCGGCGGCGTCTTTTTTGTTGCGCAAATCATACGTTACCATTCCCCTTCGGGTTCATGGTAACGCGCGGGCGGGTATTGCATACCCCCCGCGTGCCCCCCGCACGGTTTTTCCTAAAATCCCTACGGGATTTCCGGGCGGAAAAACCGCAAGGTAGAAAAATTTCTTTCAGTCGTCTGCGCTCCTTACAGAAATTTTTCGTCCTCCCGGCGTACACGCCGCCGGTGCGGATTTCAGTCAAGGGGAGGCCCCCTTGACAATCCCCCCCTGGGCATTGCAGCTTCCGTTGGATTTTTGATAGGCGAATGAATGCAATTCTGCCTCAAATATAGCAAATAAAGGGCACTGAAAATAATTGACATTTCTGTTTTTAGTGGTACAATAGAGTGTGGTTTAGTATGCCTTCACACACATCGGGCAGTGTTTGGCGCTTCCCGAAAAGGCTTGCGAAGGCATGGCTGACCAAACGAAGCAAAAGAAACGGAGCGCGCGTCCGTAAAGCAGAGGGGTTGATTCTGCCGCATGAACAAAAAAGAAGTTGCTTTTAACATTGACATCATCAAACTGATGTTCTTTATGCTGAAGCGCTGTTGGATCATCATCCTGTGCGCCGGCATCGGCTTTGGCTATATGTATTGGAACACCGCGTACCGAACGCGGGATACCTACACCGCCACCGGCACCATGTACGTGTACAACGCCAATCCCAATCTGGTCAATTACGGGTACACCAGTTATTCTGATATCACCAGCGCCGTGCGGCTCATTGACACCTATCTGGTGGTGGTAAGGAGCAACAAGGTGATGGACGTGGTGGTGGAACGGCTGCTGCCGGACTATCCCCAAATTACCGCGGGCCAGATTTCCGGCACCCTGTCCATGGGCTCCGTATCCGAAACGGGCGTGCTGAAGATCAGCTGCACTACCACCGACCCGCAGAGGGCGGCGGACATCTGCAACACCGTCATGGACGTGGCGCCCACGGAAATCAAGCGCGTGGTGGGTGCGGGCGCTATCGAAATCATCGACTACGCGGACCCTCCCGCCAGACCTAACCCCCGTCCCCTGATGCAGAACGGCATCAAAGGCGCGGCATTCGGGGCGATCCCGGCGGCCGGCCTGCTGTTTCTGCTCTTCCTGCTGACCCAGAAGATCGAGGACGCCAAGGAGCTTACCGACACCTACGGCATTCCGGTGCTGGCTTCCCTGAAACGGTATAAAGAGGAAAGCGTGGATCCCGCCAAATTCCTGCTGAACGACAACAGCGAGATGGAAGTGGTGGAAAGCTACGCCAAGCTCCGCATGAACCTGCTGTATACCCTGGTGGAAAAGAAAAAGCACGCCGTGGTCGTCACCAGCGGCATTTCCGGCGAAGGCAAATCCACCATCGCCGCCAACTTAGCCATTTCAGTCGCCATGAGCGGCAAAAAGGTGCTGCTGATCGACGCGGATATGCGGCGCGCGTGCCAGCACGATATTTTCGCTTATGAGGATTCCCTTCCCGGCCTGTCCGACGCGCTGGTGGGCACTTCCCCGTGGAAGGATCTGCTGGTGAAGACCCATTTGGACAGCATGCACATTCTGCCCGCCGGAACCATTCCCCCCAACCCCGCGGAGCTGCTGGAATCGCCGGCCATGCACCGGCTGATGGAAGAATTTGAAGCCGCCTACGATCTGGTTCTGCTGGACGCTCCCCCCATCAACATCGTAAGCGACCCCCTGGCCCTGTCCGATCAGGTGGCTGGCGCGATCTTCGTGGTGCGCCAGCACTTCTCCGATAACCGGGAGCTGCAGCGGGCCTTAAAGCAAACGGAAATGACGGGGCTGAACGTGCTGGGCTTCGTCTTCTACGGCGAAAACCTGAACCACGGCGGTTATTACAGCAGAAGGTATTACTACTACAACGGCTATAAGTACGGCAAATACGGCAAGTACGGAAAGTACGACAAATACAGCAAATATGGCACCCGCGGCGGCTACAGCACGCGGCATCCATACGATACCCGGGGCAAACTGACCAGAGACCCCCAGGCGCCCGACCAAGCTGATACACCGAACAAGGAGGATCAACCGCAATGAACAAGCTCAAACTGTCCGTTCTGACATTCCTTCTGCTCCTTGCCCTGCTGGCGGCAGGCACGGCATGGGCAGACGGAAGCCATGACGCCCTTTCCATTCCCGCTTTCACTGAGGCGGACTGCGAATGGGACGCGGCCGGCAACCTGATCAGGGAAACCGTGCACGACCTGAACGGCGCTCCGGCTCTGAACGCGCAGGGCTATTATCGGGCCGAGTACGCCTGGGGCAGCAGCTCCAAGCCGCTGAAGGAAACATACTTCGGTCTGAACGGCGAACCCGTCAACACCGTCAAGGGGTATGCCCAGGTAGTTTATACCTATGAGAACGGCAAGCTGACCGCCGAGGAGCGCTTCGCCGCCGACGGCAGCCGGGCGGACATCCCCAACGATTTCAGCTATCGCCGGGATGTGTATGACGGCAGCCAGATCCTCTCCACCAGCTTCTACGACGCGGCGGGCAATCTGACGCGGCCGTCAGGGGGTTACGCCCAGATCGTCTATGACGTGGTGAACGGTGACGATACCAAAACCATCACCACGCGGTATCTGGACAAGGACGGCTCCCCCCTGCTGGGTACGGAAGGCTGCGCCAGCGTCGTTACCGTATACAACAAAAACGGCAAGCTAACCGCGAAATCCTATTTTTCCGCCGGCGGCGCCAAGGTGGTGGCCCAGGGTCATTATCACCGGATGGAAAACACCTACGACCAAAAAGGCAATCTGGTGCGGGTGGATTACTACGGCGCGGAGGATGAACGGATCATCGCCTCCGTGGGCTACGCTTCCGCCGTCATGATGTACGACGAACAGAACCGCATGGTGGAAACGGATTACTTGGGCAAGGACGGCCTGCTGTACAAGAACCTGGACGGTTACGCCAAGTTCACCAACGAATACTACAAGGGCTCCGACAATATCCGCTTTATCCGGTACTATGGCGCTGACAATCAGCGGACCATGATCAAAAAGGGCTATTCCATGGTGGAAATGGAATACAACGGCGATGATTTCGATTATCGCGAGACTTTCTATGACATCGTGGACGAATACACCATGTCCAACGACGGTTACGCCCGCATCGAATGGCGATACCATCGGGTGAAGACCGTGGGCGAGAACGGCGAAGACCTGTGGGTGATCCGGCCCGATCAGGTGGAGCGGGAACGCTTCTTCGGCACGAATATGCAGCTGATCCAGATCAAGGCAGGTTACGCCGGGCTGATCAACGAACGGAACGAACACGAGCAGATCATTCGGACTACCTATTATAATAAATCCTGGCAGCCGGTGCGCAACGAAGAAACGCAGTACGCCTCCATCACGTTCCGGTATCAGGGCACGAGCACTGCCGACCCTGCCGTCTATGAAGCGTATTTCGACGAAAACGGTCAGCCCTGCGAAGGGATCAACGGCGCTTACGCCAGAAGCATGGTGTACGGCGGCCCCCACAACAGCCTGCTGCTGGAGGAAGCGTTCTTTACCGCCGACGGCCGGAACGATACCAACGTGGTCAATAACGCTCATCGGGTGGCATACAGCTACGACGGCAACCTGATGCAGACCGGCGTACGCTATTTCGGCCTGAACGACGCTCCGGCGGAAAGCCGCACCGGCGCGGCCACCGTGCTGCGGGAATATGACCGCAGCGGCAGCCTGCTGTGGGAAGCGTATTTCGGCACCGACGGCAAGCCGGTCACCGTGGGCGGCCAGTTTGCCATGCAGGTGCATACCTACGACAACTTCGGCCACCATACCGGTGAAAAGTATTACGACGCGGACGGCCTGGCCCTCACCCAGGCGGCTGGTTATGCTTCCGTCATCTACGCATACGACGCCGACGGCAATATTACCGCCATCAGCTACTTCAATTCCGAAGATGAGCTGACGCTGGTGAATGGGCGCGCCCGCGTGGAACGCGCTTATGACGGCATGCACCAAATGGTGTATGAAGCGAACTTTGGCGCTGATTTGAAGCCCATCATGCTCAGCGACGGCTATTCTGCCCGGAAGCTGGCATACGATCCCCTCCTGGGCATCACGACCCGGATCGATTATTTGGGCCTGGACGGTCAGCCCATCCTGCTGTCCTCCGGCTATTCCGCTTACGAAGTGAAGTATGACGCCGACGGAAACCTGCTGCGACGCGCGTACTACGGCGTAAATAACGAGCCTGTATCCCCTGCCAGCGTAGGCTATTCCTGGTTTGAGCGCAAGGTGGACGGCGAAGGCCGCATTCTGGAGGAAGCGTATTACAGCGAGAACGGCTCCCTGCTGGTCAACCGCGACAATTACGCGATCAAGAGCTTTGCGTATGACGACGCGGAAAACAAAACCACCCTCACTTATTTGGGCGCGGACCGGCAGCCCGCCGATACGTTCCTGGGCTTTGCCCGCAAGGAAACCGTCGCTGACGAAAGCGGAAACACCCTGAGCGAAAGCTATTTTGACGCCCAGCTGCAGCCCACCGTCATCGCGGACGGATATCATCGGGCGGCGTTCACCTGGGATCTGGACGGCCATATGCTGTCCGAAGCCTATTTCGACGCGGCGGGCAATCCCGTGGAGTGCCCCCAGGGCTACGCCTCCTTCCTGATGGAATATGACGCCAAGGGCAACCTGGTGCGCGAGGTGTACTACGGCGCGGACGGACGCGTGGCCAAGGTCAGCGCGGGCGCCGCTGAAATCCGGCGGACTTACGACGATGAAAACCGTCTGCTCAGCGAAGCGTATTTCGACGAAACCGGCAAGCCCTACATGTACATGGGCAATTACGCCGCCGTGGCGTACACCTATGACCGAAACGGCAACGTGCTGACCGAAGCGTATACCGGCCTGAACAACGAACCCGTCGTCACCTCCAAGGGCTACGCCCTGAAAACCTGCACCTACGACGAAACCAATGACCTGCTGACCGAAGAATACACGGACGGCAAGGGCAATCTGCTCATGCAGAAGAGCGGCTACGCCCGCAAGGTGCAGACCTGGGACGCCCAGGGCTTCCTGACCAGCGAAGCGTTCTTTGGCGAGAACGGCCGGTACGTGCTGCAGAACGGCCGCTACAGCTTCGTTTCCTACAAGCGGGACGCCCACGGCAACTGCCTGGAGCAAGCCTGGTATTACTTTGAGGGCCAGCCCACCATCCTGCCCGACGGTTACAACCGGGTCACCCATGAATACGACGCCGCCAACAACCGCGTCCGCTCCGTCTGGTATTTCAACGATCAGATCGTCATGATCGAAGGCGGCTATGCCGCTGCCGAATACGAATACGATGAGTGGGGCCGGAAGACCAAGGAAAGCTATCTGGACGCCGGCATGCAGCGGGTCATGGTCAATCGCGGCTATTCCGCCATCGCCTATGTTTACGACATTGCCGGCAACACCCTGGAAGTCCGTTATCTGGATGAAAAGGACGATCTGGTGCGCGTTCCCGAAGGGTTCAGCGTGTGGAAGCGCGAATATGACAAGTTCAACCACATGATCCTGGAGCAGTACCTGGACGAAAACGAACGGATCGCTTCCCTGACCAATCGCGCCACGGCCACCCGCAGCGTGTACGACGCCCGCGGCCGCCTGATCCGCACGGACTACCTGAACGCCGCCCTGCAGCCCGTTGAAACCCAGGGAGGCTACGCTTCCATCGCCTACGGCTACGATATGCAGGACCGGAAGATCAGCCAGACCTACCTGAACACCAACGGATTCAGCGTCATGATTTCTTCCGGCTATGCCGGCATCCGCTACGAATACAGCGATCAGGGCAAGGTATGGCGCACCACTTACCTGGATACCTTCGGCCAGCCCACCCTGTTCAAGGATGGCTACGCCGCGGTCCAGAATACCTACAACGAAAACAATTACCTCACCAAAATCATCTATCTGGACGACCACTACGTGCGCACCTATATCAACGCCGGTTATTCCGGCATTCGGCGCACTGTGGATAAGAACGGCAACATCCTGACCGAAACCTATCTGGATCATCAGGATATGCCCGTCGTCTGCTCCGCCGGGTATGCTACCATGCGCAATACCTGGGACGGGCTGAATCGGGTCGTCAGAAAAGAATACCTGAACGCGGACGGCCAGCCGGTCAGCCTGAGCGGCGGCTACAGCGCCGTGGGCTATGCTTACGATGAGTGGAACAACAAGATCCAACAGTCCTACTACGGCAAAGACGGCAGACTCACCTGGTGCGCGTACGGTTACAGCGAAATTGTTTATAAGTATGATGACCGCAACCATTGCGTGGAAGAACGCCTGCTGAACACCAAGGGCCAGCCCGCGATCCACACCTCCGGCCTCTACTCCTCCCTCACCCGGGACGTGGACGCGGACGGAAAGGTACTGTCCATCAAATACTTTGACGCTTCCGGCAATCCTACGCTGTACAGCAACGATTACGCCGAGATCCGGTATACCTACGATCTGGCGGGCCGGGAGACCTCCCGCAGCTACCACGACCGTTCCGGCAATCTGAAGGCCCGGCGTATGGGCTACGCGAAAAAGACCACGACCTACAACACTCTGGGCAACGTGATCGAGGAAGCATACTACGATACCGAAGACAATCTGACCAACACCAGCATGAACTACGCCGTCGTCCAGTATACCTACGACGAGCTGGGCAATAAGACCTCGGAAAGATATCTGGATACCCTGGCGCTGGGCGTCATTCCCGAAGGCTCGCTGTACTCCTATTCCTTCCTTGATTACGACGAGGAAAGCCGTCTGATCAGCGAAGAATACTACGACGATTTTGACGCTCTGGCCCCCTGCCGCGAGGGTTACGCCGCGCACTACATCACCTATGCCGAAAGCGGCCTCGTCGCGGAGGAATACTATCTGGATACCGACGGCCAGCCCTTCTGCCTCAACGGCTTCAGCAGGCGCGAGCTGGTGGAAGAAAACGCGGAAGAGCAGACCTACGTCATGCGCATCGCCGACGAAACGCTGGAGGAAGACGCCTTCATCTATCGGATCGAAAAGTATGACCACTATGGCCGGGCGATCGAAACCAGCTACTTTGACAGGAACGGCAGCGCCGCCCTGGGCGCCGAGGGCTGCAGCCGGGTGATCCGGGAATACACCAGCCGCGGCCAGATATCCCTGGAACGGTACTATGACGCCGCGGGCAACGCGGCCGCGGTCAAGGGCGCTTACGGGATCAGCAAGGAATACACCCCCTTCGGCAAGCTGGCGAAGGAAGTCTGGCTGGATATGAACGGCAATCCCGTGATGAACGCCGACGGCTACGCCGGTGTGGAATACGATTACGATCTGAGCGATTCCAGCCGCGTGGAAAAATACTTCCTCTACTATCTGGACGAAAACGGCAACCGCTGCGCCGCCTTGAACGGCGCCTGGGGCGTCAGCACCCTGTTCTACCCCATTACCCAGGTGCATGAAATCACCTTCCTGGATGGAAACGGCAACGCCGTCACCGCGGCGGACGGTTACGCCATCAAGGAATACGAGCAGGACGAAAACGGCAATATCACCTGGGAAGGCTACTTCGACGCGATCCACGCCCAGATCAACTGCCAGGATGGCTATGCCAGCGTTGAGCGCGGATACGACAGCGAAGGCCGCCTGATCTCCGAGCGTTACCTGAACCGGTATAACAAGCTGACCAACAACAAGGACGGCGTGGCGGGCTGGAACGGTTACTATGATATGGACGGTGTGCTGATCATCACGAACCGCTACGATCAGAACCGCAACGCCCTGCCTGTGGACAATCAGTAAAGGAGGATCAAATTCATGAAAAGGACGAAAATCCGTATGCCGCGCATAATGAAAACCTTGATCCCCAGATTGACGGCGCTTGTACTCGCCCTGTGCCTCCTGCCAGCGTTCGCGCTGGCGGAGGACGCGGGGAACGACAGCGATTGGGTGAATTTCCTGCTGATCTGCAACGAAGGCATGAACAACGATAAGGGCAACGCCGGAAACACCATGATGCTCGTGGCCATGAATCCCGTGGTCGGCAAGATCCGCCTGGTCATGTTCACCTGGGATACGTTCATTGATTACGAAGGCTACGACGTGCCCCAGAAGCTGGATATGCCCTACCGGAACAACGGCCCCGAAGAATGCATGAAGGTTTTCAACGCGAACTTCGGCATGAACATCGAGTATTACATGTCGCTGAACTATCTGAACCTGGCCAATCTGATCGACGAATACGGCGGCGTCTATGTGGATATCTCCCGCGCGGAACGCAACGCCCTGAACGGTATGGTGGCTTCCAAGAAGGCTTCTCTGGAAGCGCAGGTGGGCAGCGGCTTCCTGGGCCAGGCCATCGTGGAGATGCTGGCGCAGGAATACTACCTGACGGACTTCGGCCCCAACACCCATCTGAACGGCCTGCAGGCCGTGGGCTTCGGCTGGCTGCAGTATGACTCCGTGTATAACTGCTGCGGACGGGAAGCGAAGGTCATCGCCAACTTGTTCGACAGCGTGGGCAAGGTCATCGCCGATCACGTGACGTTCTATACCAATGAAACCGGCGCGCCCGAAAGCGTGCATGGCCGCGCCATTAACCTGGACGACGTTACGGAGGAGGATTATCAATTCATCCGTCAGCAGATGGATCCCATCTTCCGCATGGCCTTCAACAATCTTACGGAGGACGAGATCCGTTCCATTTCCCTGGCGCTGGCACGGGTTGCTTATCAGGCTTCCCGGCAGGGCGTAGACCTGTTTGAAGCCCTGCTGTTCAAGGTTCTCCCCCTGGAAGCGACGAAGCCCTATGACATCATCGCCGGAACGAAAGGCCACTTGATCGATAAGGAAGCCAACATGGCAGAAATCAGGAAATTCCTGGATCAGGATTAAAAAATCTCTGCTCCTCCTTGAACATCCTGAAATTACAGCCCGGAAGCTGGGATCAACCGTCCCGGTTTTCGGGCTGTATTTTCGCCCTTTTTAGCTTGGTTTGCTTAGAAGGAGAGAAAATCAGCGAATTCAGCGAGACTTTTTCACGATTTCCAGAAAAACGGTTGACAATTCGCCCCGGTTTGGGTATAATAATAGACGCTGTTTTACAGCATTTCCCGCGGTCGTGGCGGAATTGGCATACGCGCACGTTTGAGGGGCGTGTTCTTAACCGAGTACGGGTTCAAGTCCCGTCGACCGCACTGCTGAAAGCCTTGAAAGCATTACGCTTTCGGGGTTTTTCTTTTTGCGAAATGAAAAAACCCGTAAATTCCCAAAGTAAGTTCCACAGTGGAAACGGGGTTGGAGTAAGTATAAGAAATACAGTGGAAGTAAGTATAAGAAAGAGAAAAAAGGCCAGAAATAAGCCTGAAAAAGGCGGAAAAGGAGAAGTGAGAGCGAGGAAAAAGCGAAAAAAAGTATGCGTCGCGCTCCGAAACGCAAGGCATTTCAGAGTAAGTTCAGTTGGGGATGGATTTAAAATGGGACGTGAGGATTAGAGATTTTTGGATAAATCAGCAATACCAGCGAGCAAAGCGGGAGACTGAACGACCCTGTCCGGAGGAATACGATCAATCCCCAGCAGAGAGGGAAAGCGGTCATTGTAGAAGAAAGAGAACATGTCATAAGGCGTTTTACCCATATAGATAGAACGGCTGACAGAGTTGACATGAGAAAAGATGAGGTTGACGGTTTCCTGGGAGAAATCGTCGAACGAAGACCCTTTTGGAACAATATCGCGGAAAAGCGTGTGATTCTTCTCGATTTGAGCCTTTTGAGAAGAACACATGGGGTCACAGAAAAACAGGGGGATTTCACGGTTGCCTTTATCATCATTTTCAAAGGAAAAAACATCAGAAAACTCACCGCCGTTGTCGCACAAGAGGACGTCAAACAAAGAAAGGATAGAGACCCCCGCATTGCGAAGACGATTCTTGAAAGAGGAAAACTTCATAGCGCCTTCTACTGCGGACTTGTTGTCCATCAGCAATCCAACCATAAAATTGCAAGCGGTAAAATGAACCGTCATGATCACCTTCCCACCGACGCG
Source organism: Clostridia bacterium (assembly GCA_017443295.1). Classification (GTDB taxonomy): domain Bacteria; phylum Bacillota; class Clostridia; order Christensenellales; family Aristaeellaceae; genus RUG563. Next base: position 23,377 of record JAFSNT010000270.1, on the reverse strand, counting down.
GCCAATCACGGTATCCAGTTCGACATGGCGTTCAAGGTGGTGTTCCGCGACATAGGCAAGGAAATCATCATGAGTGCGGCCAACCTTGACGCCGGCCGGAACATAATCCATTTTCTTCTGCTTCCTGGGTTTAAACTTCACCGCCCTTGGAAGATCAAGCACGGACGCGGAATAGTATCCTTTTTTAAAGTGACGGTAAACTGTACTCTTGGAGCAGGTGATATCCGGAGAATTTGCCATGATATGGTAAAGGTGCTGTCCCTTTTTCAGGCCATCGGTAATGATCCGATCTGTATCGTAAAACGCTTGCTTGTTCAGGGGAATCCCTTCCCTTGCTTCGACCAGCAGCGTTTTGTATTCAGACTGTGCCACATCAGCACGGTAGTAGTAACGTACATAGCGGCAGGAAGCGGAATGTTTTTGGGGACATCCGTTGCACACATAAGGCGCTTTCAACAGTCGCGGGCATGTTCCGGTTTCCTTCGTAAAGCCGTTTCGATGTTCTGTTCTATGGTGCTTGACTTCATACGAAATCGTTGTCGGGTCCTTTTCCAGAAACCGTCCGATCGCTTTGAACGTCATCCGCTTTGCCAGGCATTCTTCAACCTCCTTCCGTTGCTCTCCTGTTAAGTGCTTGTTCTTGTTCGGGTTCTCTTTCTTAGCCATTTTCTGGCCTCCTCTCTGGGTTTCTTCCCAGAGTATATTCAACCTCTTTTCCCTTCTCAAAGTAAATCCCAGCGTAAATCCCACTGTGGAACTTACTTTGGGAATTTACTAAATGAAAAAACCTCCCGAAATGATCCCGGAGGCGGTAGCATTATTCACATTCTCGTGATATACTGAATGAAGACGTTGGCGAAGCTGATTTTCGCAAGGAGGCGCGCGATGGCTGTTTCGTATAAAAAGCTGTTTCATTTGCTGGTTGACCGGGATATGACGGCGGTGCAGTTGCAGCAGCAGGCCGGTTACAGCGCAAATATCACCGCACGGCTCAAAAGGGATACATATATTTCCATGGAGTCCATGGAAAAGATATGTCGCGTCCTGGATTGCAGGCTCGACGATATTATGGATTTTGTTCCGGACAAACCGCAAGGAAACAAATCGGAGGATTGAACATGATAAAGGATATTATGACGGCAAACGAGAGCGTTACGCCGAACACAAAAGAGCTGGCGGTGCTTCGAGAGCATTTCCCGGCCTGCTTTTCCGCCGACGGCAGTTTTGATCTTGAGCGTTTCAAGGAATATCTGTCGGATAAGGTTGCCGTAACGAACGAGGGCTACGAACTGCGGTTCCTCGGAAAAAACTATGCCCGCTTGCTGGCGTCATTGGATACAACCACGGTCATCGTCCCGGATGAAGCGCATAACAGCCAGCCGGAAAACGCCAACAGCCAGAATATCTATATCAGCGGTGATAATCTGGACGGGCTGAAGCATCTGCTCAAATCCTATGCCAAGAAAGTGAAATGCGTCTATATTGATCCGCCCTACAATACCGGCTCCGACGGATTTGTTTATAACGACAGATTCAATTATACGGCGGAGGACTTGGCGGACAAGCTTAGCATCAGCGAGGAACAGGCGAAACGGATTCTCGACTTGACAAAGCGCGGAAGCGCGTCCCATTCCGCGTGGCTCATGTTTATGTATCCGCGCCTCCTTTTAGCCAGAGATCTTCTATCGAACGATGGGGTCATTTTCATTTCTATAGACGATAACGAGCAATCGGATTTAAAGCTTGCGTGCGATGATGTTTTTGGCGAACACAACTTTGCCGGACAGATTGCGGTTGTAAACAACCTTAAGGGGCGCAATGATCGCGCCAATATCGCCACAACGCACGAGTATCTGCTCATGTATGTCTGCGAGCGATTCATCTCCGGCGGAATGCCGCTTACGGCGGAGCAAATAGCGCAATACAAGTATACCGATGAAAACGGCAATGCGTATGCACTGCGCGACCTTAGAAAAAGAGGGCGCCCTGACCGCAGAGAGGATCGGCCTAATATGTGGTTCCCGATATACTACAATCCCGACACAAAGCAGTGTTCTATGACGGCTGGGGACGGCTTTGTAAGAATCACGCCATTGAGGGGCGACGGCAGTGATGGCCGTTGGAGATGGGGAAAAGACCATGTGGCGAACTCCTTGGCGATTCTTCATCCCGAACAAAACAGAGCTGGGAAATGGGGAATCAAGCATCGCGTATACCTTAACCCCGCCTTGAACCCCGTTATTGACGACGACGAATTTGATGAGTTTGACGAGGACGATATCAGAACGTCAAAGGCCAAGTCGTTTTGGCAGGGCGGAGAATTGTCAACGGATGTTGCAAGACGCACGTTGAAGGCCCTTCTTCCAAGCGTTGAATTTGATTATCCAAAATCTGTAGAATTGATCAAACGCGTCCTGCATATGGGAACCACGTCAGATTGCATGATTTGCGATTTCTTCAGCGGATCGGCGACAACAATGCAAGCCGCAATGGAGCTGAACGCGGACGGAAACAGGAATATAAAAACAATCCTCATTCAGTTGCCGGAAAACTTGGACGAGAAAGTTTCATCGGCAAGCGGAGAATCCCTGACAGCCTTAAGAAGCAATCTTGCGTTTTTGGACGCCGCGCGGCATCCGCACACATTGGATTTCTTAGGTTTTGAGCGTATCATACGCGCTTCGGCAAAAATTCGCGAGGCGCACCCGGATACTGCCGCCGATCTCGGCTTCCGTCATTTCACGCTTGTGGAGCCGTCTGCCGAAACGCTTGACAAGCTGGAGAAATTTGAGCCGGAGGCGGGCTTCCTGCTTCATAATACTGTTTTGCAGGATTTTGGCGTGCCGACTGTGCTTGCCACCTGGCTTGTGCGCGACGGGTATGGGTTTACCGCGCCGGTGCAGTCCGTTGATTTCGACGGATACACCGGGTACTACATGGATAAGCACCTGTATCTGATCAATCCCAATCTGAAAAATGAAGCCATCGCCGCCATGACCGCAAGGTATGAAACGGACGGGACTTTCAATCCGGAAAACGTTGTTTTGTGCGGGTACAGCTTCACATGGACTGAAACGGAATCGCTGAAAGTGAATCTGGCCCGGTTAAAGGATACGGAAAAGAATCTGCGGATCAATTTTGATATCCGTTATTGAGGGGGATAGCGATATGGAACTCATCCTCCAGCAAAATCTTCCACACCAGCAAACAGCCATTGACGCCGTTTGCGGCGCGCTGGACGGCGTCGCCATCACGCCTCCGGTTCAGTTCTATGAGAATCCGCGGATTCATTTGGCCGATGGAAAATTGGCCGCAAATCTGCGGTCGCTTCAAGCTGCCGTTCCCGCGGAATACAGGAACACGGCGGCGGTCGGTTCCTGCCTGAATCTCGATATCAAGATGGAAACGGGAACCGGCAAGACCTATGTATACACAAAAACCATATACGAGCTGCATAAACGCTACGGCCTCAATAAGTTCATCATCGCCGTTCCGTCTCTGGCAATCAAAGCCGGTACCGCGCAGTTCATACGGGATGAATATTCGCGCCGTCACTTTACGGACGGATGCGGCTACGGCGCCGAGATCGAGCTTGGGGTGCTTGAAGCCCCCAAGAACAAGAAAAAAGGACGCAGCTACTTCCCCAGCGTCGTAAGCGATTTTATCAAAGGCAGCTGCCAAAGCACAAAGAAAATCTATGTGCTGCTGGTCAATATGCAGCTGATCACCAGCAATTCGCAGCGCGGCGGACGGGACACGGGCCTGCTCTGGCGTGACGACTACGATTACGGCGCGGAAGGGTTTTATAAGCCGTTTGACGCGCTGCGCGCCACAAGGCCGGTTGTGATCATCGACGAGCCGCACCGCTTCTCCCGCGATCAAAAAGCGTTCCAGACGATCATGAGCGAGATACAGCCGCAGGCCGTGATACGCTACGGCGCGACTTTTCCCGAAACCACCGCGGGGCGGGGCCGAAACAAGATCACGGTAAAGGACTACCAATACCTGCTCTATGATCTGAATGCCTGTGAATCCTTCAATCAGGGGCTGATCAAGGGCGTTGCAAAAGAGCATTTTGAACCGCTGTCCAAGCAGGAAGAAAAGGTCAAAATCCTCTCCATCGCAAGCAAGGAATCCGTCACCTTCCAGCGCAAAAAGAAGGACGACGGCACGCGGTCATTCACGCTGAAAGCAGGCGATTCTCTTGGCGTTGTCAGCGACGCTTTCGTGGGCATCACGGTGCTTGCGATTGCGGCGAACACCGTTGAATTTTCAAACGGCGTGGTCAAGACGGCCGGCGAGGAAATGGACGTCGACGTATATATGTCGTCTTATCAGGAACAGATGATCCGGCTTGCGCTGGAGCGGCATTTCGAGACCGAGCGGGAGAATTTCTGCAACCGCTCCTTCAAAATCAAGACCCTGGCGCTGTTTTTCATCGACGATATTTCTTCGTACCGTCCCGATGCCGACGGGAAGACGCCCTATTTGCTGACGGCGTTTGAACGGCTGCTGAAAGAACGCATGGAAACGGTTATGGTGTCGCTCAACGGCCACGAGGCTGAATACCGCGCGTTTCTGGAGGCGTCCCTGGCGGATTTGTCGGCCTGCCACGCCGGTTACTTTTCGCAGGACAACAGTGATTCCGATGAAGAAATCGCAAAGGAAGTCGACGCCATCCTCAACGGGAAAAAGCAGCTGCTTTCGTTCCGCAAGCCCGACGGAACGTATAATACCCTGCGGTTCCTGTTCTCAAAATGGACGCTGAAAGAGGGCTGGGACAATCCCAATGTGTTTACGATCGCGAAACTGCGCTCCAGCGGCAGCGATAACAGCAAGCTGCAGGAGGTGGGGCGCGGGCTGCGTCTGCCCGTTGATGAAAACGGCAACCGCATTTCCAATGAAGAATTTCAGCTGAACTATATCGTCGATTTTACGGAAGCGGATTTTGCGCAGCGGCTGGTGGATCAGATCAACGGCGAGATTCCGCAGGCTTCGGTATTGTCGGAAGAGCGCATCAAAGAAGTCGCCGCGAAGCTGGGAAAAGAACCCGGCACGTTATTCGCCGAATTGCTTTCCAAAAAGTATATCGACTGGCAGCGCAATATCGTTTCCGATAACCGCGCCGCGTTTTTCGCGGAATACCCGCAGTTTGCTTCCGGGCTTTCCGCCGGAAAGGTCAAGGATAGAAACAAGGAAAAGCCCAAGCCCATCAAAATCCGAAAAGCCGTATACAACGAGATGCGTGAATTGTGGGAACGCATCAATCAGAGATATCTGCTTTTCTATGATCGGGACTTGGACGCGGATATGGAATCCGTCGCGCTTTCGCTGTTTGAAAAGCCCGGAGTGTTTACGGATGTCGTCATGCGCAGCAGCCGGGATATTGTACACAGCGATGGGACGCAAATGAGCGCCGAGGCGGGCACAGGCGTGCAGTACACAGTGACGCGTCCGATTCCTTACGGTATGTTCCTGTCGAGGATCATGCGCGTTACCAGTATTCCCCTTGCCGCGCTGCATGGCGCGATGACGCGGTACAGCGCAAAGCATGGCGAAGTCGACCCCAAGTATATGAACGAAAACTCCGCCAGCGCCTTTTGCGCCGAGTTCCGGAATTGGAAGGTCACACAGCTTCAGGGGCGCTTCCGTTACGTAAAAAGCGGCACCCGGCGCGGGGCAACCGCGCTGACCTATGCCGACGGCACGCCGCGGGAGGAAATCGCGCAGGGCAGAATCGGGACAAAGATCGTGGAAGGCACCCCGATCGAAAAATATCTGTATGACGCATACGCTTACGACTCTCCCCTGGAGAAAGACAACATCACGGCGGATATTGAAGAAGTGGTCGTTTACGGAAAAATCCCGCGCAGCAGCATCGCCATTCCCACGATCACAGGTGAAATGTACAGCCCGGATTTCATGTATGTGGTCAGAAAGGCAAACGGCGAAAAGGAGCTGAATATCGTCGTCGAGACGAAAGACGTGGAAGGCAAAGATATCCTGCGCGGCAACGAGGCGGCAAAAATCGAATGCGCCAAAGTCTTTTTTGAGAACCTCTCCCGCGATGGCTATACCGTGCATTTCCGGGAGCAGATCAACAACAAGCAAATCGCCCAGATCATCAGTGAAGTGCTGAACGCTTAGCTGAACGGCAGCAGGGCGCTCGATCCTCTCCCCCGCTCTGGAAGCATATAAGAAACGCGGCTGAAAGCCTCCCGCATGGGGAACGCTTTCAGCCGCGCTGTTCAATTCACTGTGTCAGCGTTTTTCCGCCTAGCGGAAAACGCTTTTTTTGTTTGAAGAAGTTCGTCAGTCTCCGATGAAGCAGAACGCCGCGGCGTCCGTGTCATAAACCAGCTGGAGGGCCGGGCCGGCGTTGAAGCCGTAGACGATGTAGAGGTTGGTGCCCGCGAAGGCGTCCTCCCCGATGGAGGTGACGCTGTCGGGGATCACCACCAGGCGCACCTGGCTGCTCCTGAACGCGTCTCTGCCGATGGTCGTGACCCCTTCGGGAATGATGACCGTATCGGCGGCGATGCCCTCAAAGGCTCCTTCCTCGATGGTTTGCAGGCCGGAGGGCAGAACCAGCTTCGACGCGCTCTGGAAGGGATCCTCCACGATGAGGAACCAGACAGTCGTGCGGCTGTTGTCGTAGCCCTCGCCGGAGTTGTCCACATACAGGCGGTACGTGCCGATGGGAATGTCATCGGTAGGAATGGTGATGGTGCCCTGGTTTTCGGTTCCCTCCGTGGGTTCCCAGCCGATCCAGCGGTCAAACACCAGATCCTGCTCCCAGCCGCCCAAGATCCTGTCGATATTGGCGTGGGCCTCGTTGGCGTTGGCGCCCAAGGTGACGGTGATAATCATGTCGCGGCCGCGGATGGTGGCCCAATGGTTGAAGATTTCCGGCGGATCGGCGTGTCCGTTGGCGGTGAAGGTCACCAGCACGGAGTTGCTGGGGCTGCCCCAGTTCAGGTCGCTCCACGGCACAGCCTCCCAGCCGTCGTAATCGCTCAGATCATCGTAGCTGGCCCTGGCGAAGATGGTCTCCGGGCAGGGCTGATACTCGCTCATGCCCACGTACTCGGTTTCCGCCGAGCCGTCGGCGTCGTTGAAGAACCGGTACTCCGTATGGTCGCCCATGTAGATGGCGATGGCGGTGGGCAGCTCGCTTCCGGTGGCGGTCACCGTGACGCCGAAGCCCGTGTTGATGGGAATGAACACGCCCTCGTCCGTCACTGTGGCGCTTGCTCCGGGCACCAGGGCCAGGGTGATGGATTCGTCTCTCTCGTCCCCGTCCACGGTCATGATGCTGACGGAAGCGCCGCCGTTGGTGTGGGCGTAATCGTCCCGGGCCGGATCCACATACACGTCGATCCAATAGGGCTTATTGGCTTCCATGGTGTAGGCGGGAATGGTGAAGATGAGCTGGCCGCTTTCCTGATCCACGTCCCTGGCGTTCTTGTTCCATCTGATCCAATCCGCTTCATCCTGCCCGAACCAGTGCAGCTGCAGGCAGTAATCGTAGCCGTATTCCACGGGGGTAACGCAGACGTCGATATCCTGCGTCACATCCGCTTCACGGGCCACGCTGATTTCCGGCGCTTCCAGGCCGGTGGGTTCCAGAACGGTGAAGACGACGTCGCCGATCCGGGTGCGCTCTTCCTGGTCGGGATACAGCGCCCAGGCGGTCAGGCTGAACTCGCCGGGATCGTCGTACCACCACTCCCAGTCCGCGTGATTGGTGGCGGTTTCGCCGTCCCAATCGCCCCAGAGGCCGCCTTCGTCGTCGGTGTTCTCGATCCAGATATGCACCGCGCCGGGCGCGTAAACCGTGGGAATGAAGCATTCGCCCGGATACAGCGTCGTTTTATCCGTTCGGAAGAAGGGGTTGCCGTCCTCCGGCTCGTCCACGTACAGCGCCAGGCCCTGTCCGTTCGTCCACAGGTGCTTATCCTGTACGCAGCTCAGCCATACCCAGTACCGCTGGCCCGCATTCAGATAGGCGGTGGAGAGCTTATAGACGCCGGGCGACCAGAGGCGGCGGAATTCGAAGGTTTCTCCATTGTCATCCGAGATCCGCACGTCGATCTGACGGGCGTCGGCGTCGTCCCCCACGGTGATTTCCAGCCAATCGCCCTTGGTCACGTGATCGTTAAAGGTAAGCGTCGGGATTTCCGTATCTCCCAAGGTATTTGCTTCGATCCATATGGGTTCGGACTGCATGCTCCAGTCCACATTCAGCTCGTGCCAGGGGAAGTCGTCGTCCTCCGGGATGGGATCGGTGGTGGCGTAGGCGTAGAACATGGTGCCCGTATCCCAGATGGACCAGCGTTCGTCCATCGAATTGCCGCGGTACCAGCGCTCCTCGTTGTTCATGCGGATATAGAGCGCGGTGGCGTCGGGCGCGGAGGCCGTTACATGCACTTCACGGCCCGTCCAGAAGCCTTCGTCGTCGATGGGGCTGACCTCCAGGGTCACGTTTTGCTGCCCCTCCCGCTGCAGCACGAAGGTGCGGCTGGTTTCTCGGCTTTCGTAGCCCTGCGCGTGTACGAAGCACTCGACCGTGTACACCTTGCCCGGTTCGATCCGGTCATCCCAGAACGTGGCGAACAGGGAATCCTCCCCGATCTCAAAGTCCGAGTCGTTGTATTCCGCGTTCAGGTCGACGTACTGTTCAATGAAGGCCCAGCCGTCGCCGGGTTCCCAAACCAGGATATAGTAGCTCTGGGCTTCCTCGTCCCGGTCGATGGAAATATCCAGCCGATGTTCGTCGTTTTCGATCGCCGGCACGGCGGCGCCCTCGGTGGTGCCGTTGAGCGTTACCACGGGATCAGCGGCGAATTCGTATTCCGCCGTGATCACCAGCGTGCCCACTTCCAAAGGCTCTGTCCATTCGCCGTCGAATTCTCCGCTGACATAGAACACAAAGGTACCCGATACGCCGCGGCTGAACGGATCGCTCAGGCCGGGGCCGCGATCGTAACGGAAGCCCGTCAGCTCTCCCCCGTCCATGCGGTAACTGACCTCCACGGCATCCGCGCCCGGCATGAACGCGACGAGCCACGTATTCTCATCGGTGGTCACTTCCGTGTCGGAGAGGGAGAAGATAACGTAATCGTTGACGAAAACCGCGTCGTTTTCGTTCAGCAGGGCGAAATACAGCTTCTTGTAGCTCTGGTCGTAACCGACCGCCTGGGCGTAGACGTCCACACTGTACACGCCGCTTTCCAGCCCGTCGGTGTTGATGGTGACCGTATTGGTTTTCTTCGCGTTGTTTCCGGTGATCCAACGGTCGTTCCACTGCTGACGCACGCTGTAGTTGAAGTCTTCGGCTTCCTCGGGGCCGCTGAAGGTAAGGGTAATATCCTGGCCCGCATAGGCCCAATCCGTCACGGAGGCGCTGACCGGATTCAACTCGCCGTGATCCGACGTCACGGTAACATGCACCGTGCCGATCAGCTCTCTCCATTCATCGTTGCCGTTTTCATCCACCGTGCGGTTGCCGTACTCATCCCGGAAGCCGCCGAAGGCATAGGCTTCCATGGTGTAGGAACCGGGCATGTTGGCGCACCAGTAATCCAGCAGCATGCCGTCCCTGTTGGTACTCCTGCTGTCCCGCCAGCCATCGTCGCCTTCCATGCGGATCACCACATCGTACCATTCGGCGTCGGAATGATAGGCGATCAGCTGCATATCCTCATGGGTCTGAACCGCCAGATTCTCCGCCGCTCCGTTCACCGTGAAGGCCTTGAGGGCTTCCCCGGTATGCTCCGGCTTTTCGCCCAGCTCAAATTCCATCCGGCTGGAGCTGCCGCCGTAGCCTTCGCCGTCCGCGCCGATTTCCAGCCTGTACCGGCAGCCGCCTTCCAGGTTGAAGGTGGGAATCAGGTTCAGGCCGCTGGAAATGGGATAACCGTAATCATAATTGACGTGATCCCACCAGGAATGATCCCCGTTATCGTTCCACCGCTGCACAAACAGATTTCCGAAGAACCAGCCGTTCTCAAGGGCCTGGGGTTCCCCGCCCTCGGGATCCAGCGCCATGGGCGCGGCGTCGTTCACCCGAACGGCGATGCTCTCGCCCCAGGGGATCACGCCGTCGTTCTCAATGGTGAAGTTGGGGGCGGCCATTTCGCCGTAGGGACTGGTCACGTTCAAACGGATCGCGTTGCTTCGCCTGTTCCAGTTCACGTCCGTATCCCAGCGGAAATCGCCGTTTTGCAAGTCGATCTCGTCGTCGGTGCCTTCGGCGTACATCAGAAGCTGGTCGTCGCCATAGCTCCAATTCCGGTTATACTGATCCCCGTTCCACCAGTATTCCCAGTGGTTCCCGTTCATGACGCGGATGGCGGTGGGCCTATCTCCTTCATACGCAACCTTCACAAACAGGTTGGCGCTGGAGGGTACGTCCTGCTCCGCCTCGTCCGAACCGTTCACCGTCAGGATCAGATTCTCCTCACCGGTGGGCTGCAGCACGAACGCGCGGCGGGTTCCGATGAACGCGTAGCCCGGCGCGTGGGCGTAGCATTCGACTTCATAGATGCCGCCCTGCTGGAAGATCTCGTCCTCGATCGTGATGGAAACGGTGTCCTCGCCGACCGCGAAGGGGCCATAGTTCTCTTCATCGTCCAGGTACACGGATTCGTCGAAGATGTACCAGCCCTCGCCGTATTCCCTGACCTTGAGGTGATAGCTGTGGGCGTTCTCGTCCCGCAGGATGGAGATGTTCAGCCTGCCGGGGTCGCCGTCGTCCAGCGGCACGATGGAACCCTCTTCGGATCCGTTGACCGTTACCGCGGGCGCGGAATCAAATTCGTATTTCGCCGTGATTTCCAGCACGCAAACCTGCTCCGGTTCAGACCATTCGCCGTCGTATTCCCCGCTGACGTAGATCGCGTAGGAACCCGTATCTCCGCGGCTGAACCAGGTATCCAGGCCGGGGTCGTTCTGATGCCGGAATTCCTCCAGCTCCTCGCCGTTCTTGCTGAAATACAGGCTGACGGCGTCCGCGCCCGGCAGGTACGCGATGATCCGCACGTCCGCTTCGGTGGAAATGTCGGTGGTGGAGATGGTAAAGATGTAGTTTTCAGTGGAAAAATCCTCGTCGTTTTCGTCCAGCAGGGCGAAATACAGGTTCTTGTGGCTCTCGTTGTAGCCCACCGCCTGGGCGTCGATCTCCACGTGGTACACGCCGCTTTCCAGGTTGCCGGTGCCGAAGGTCGCCGTTCCGATCCCATTCTGGCCGTCCCCGGCAACCCAGCGGCCGTCCCACACCGGGTGTACCCAGTAGTTGAAGTTTTCGGCGATGTCGGGGCCGCTGAAGGTCAGGGTGATGTCCTCGCCCGTGTAGGCCTTATTCGTCGAAATGGAAGCCTCGACCGGGTCCATATCGCCGTTGTCCGCCGAGGCGGTCACGGTCACCGTGCCGATCAGCTCTCTCCATTCGTTTCCATCCTGAGCATAGCCGGTGGCATACGCTTCCAGGGTGTAGGTGCCCGCCTCATTGGCGCGCCAGGATTCCATGAGCATGCCGTTCCTGATATTGTTCCTGTCTTCGTACCAGTCGTCGCTGTCTTGTTTGCGAATCTCCACGCTGTACCATTCGGCATGAGAATGATACGCGATCAGCCGCATTTCCTCATAGGTCTGAACCGCCAGCTCCAGCGATTCGCCGTTGACGGTAAAGACCTTGACGGCGTCCCCGGTATCCTCCGGTTTTTCGCCCAGTTCAAATTCCGCCCAGCCGGACCTGCCGCTGTAGCCTTCACCGTCCGCGCCGATTTCCAGCCGGTACCGGCAGCCGCCTTCCAGATTGAAGGTGAAGATTTCGTTCAGCCCGCTGTGGATGGGATAATTGTAATCATAATTGACGTGGTTCCACCAGGAGTGCTCCCCGTTATCGCTCCACCGCTGCACATACAGGTTGCAGTAGAACCAGCCGTTCTCAACCTCCCAGTCTTCCCCGCCCTCGGGATCCCGCGCCATGGGGCCGGGATCGTTCACCTGAACGATGATGTTGTCCCCCCAGGGGATCACGTCGCCGTCGTTCTCAATGGTGAAGCTGGGCGCGGCCATTTCGCCGTAGGGACTGGAAATGTTCAGGCGGATCAGATTGCTTCGCCTGTTCCAGTTCACGTCCGTATCCCAGTCAAAGGAATCCCAGCCGTTATTTTCATTCAGCGCGTCAAAGTCGATATCGTCGTCGGTGCCTTCGGCGTACAGCAAAATCTCGCCGTCGCCAAAGCTCCAATCCCGCTCATAGCTGTCTCCGCCCCACCAGTGTTCCCAGTGATCCCCGTTGAGGAATCGGATGGCGGTGGGTCGGTTTCCTCCGTAAGAAACCCGCACGTTCAGATCGGTGCTGGAAAGGATATCCTGCGCATCCTCGGCCGAGCCGTTCACCTTCACGGTCAGGTTTTGCTGCGTGGTGGGCTGCAGCAGGAAGACGTGGCTGCTTCCGGCGCTTTCGTAGCCCGGCGCGTGGGCGTAGCATTCGATTTCATAAATGCCGCCCTGCCGGATATTCTCGTTTTCGATCGTTACGGAAACGGTATCCTCCCCGATCACAAAGTGCGTGTTTTCATCCGGATCGTTCAGATTGACAAACCTGTCAAAGAACGTCCAGTCCTCGCCCAATTTCCGAACCATCAGGTGGTAGCCCTGCGCGGCCTCGTCCCGCTGGATGGAAACGGTCAGCCTGCCGGGATTGTCTTCATCCACCGGCACCATATCTCCCTGGGCGGAGCCGTTGACCGTCAGCACGGGCGCGGATTCAAACTGATTGTCCGCCGTGATTTCCAGCACGCACACCTGCTCCGGTTCAGACCATACGCCGTCGTATTCTCCGCTGATATAAATCGCGTAGGAACCCGCTTCCCCGCGGCTGAACCAGTCGCTCAGGCCGGGGTCGTCTTCGTAACGGAATTCCTGTATCTCCTGGCCGTCCTTGCTGCAATACGCCCTGACGGCGTCCGCGCCCCGCAGGTAGGCCACGATGTGTGCCTCCGTTTCGGTGGGCACTTCGGTGGTGGAGATGGTAAAGATGTAGCTGTCGTTGGAGAAATATTGGTCGTTTTCGTCCAGCAGGGCGAAATACAGATTCTTGTGGCTCTGGTTGTAGCCCACCGCCTGGGCGTCGATCTCCGCGCAGTACACGCCGCTTTCCAGCCTGTCCGTGTCGATCGAACTCGTTCCGAATCCGTACACGCCGCCGCCGGCAACCCACCAGCCGTCCCACACCGGATGCACCCAATAGTTGAAGAATTCGGCGTCGTCGGGGCCGCTGAAGGTCAGGGTGATTTCATCGCCAAGGAAAGCCACGTCCGTCGAAATGGAAGCCTCGACCGGATCCAAATCGCCGTTGTCCGCCGACGCGGTCACGGTCACCGTGCCGATCAGCTCTCTCCATTCGCTTTCGCCGTTTTCATCCTGGGTGATTTTTCCGTCGTCATCCCGCAGATAGCCGTAGGCGTAGGCTTGCAGGATATAGGTGCCTTCCTGGTTGGCGCACCAGGAATCCAGGAACATGCCGTTCGCGTTCCGGTTCCTGTCCTCGTACCAGTCCTCGTTATCTTCCTGGCAGATTTCCACGCTGTACCATTCGCCGTAGGAATAATAGGCCACCAGCTGCATTTCTTCACGGGTCTGCACCGCCAGCTGCTCCGATTCGCCGTTGACGGTGAAAACCTTGATGGCTTCCTGCAGATCTTCCGGCTTTTCGCCCAACTCAAATTCAAGCTCGCCCGCTCTGCCGCTGTAGCCTTCGCCGTCCGCGCCGATTTCCAGCCGGTACCGGTGGCCGCCTTCCAAATTATAGGTATAAATGGTGTTCAGACCGCTGTGGACTTCGTAATGATAGTCCCAGTCGGCGCGATCCCACCAGTTGTTCCCCTGGTCGTCCCACTGCTGCACATACAGATTGCAGTAGAACCAGCCGTTTTGAACGGCCTGCGGCTCTCCACCATTCGGATCCAGCGCCATGGGCGCTTCATCCGCGATCAGCAGGGACACGTTGTCCCCCCAGGGGATCACGCCGCTGCCGCCCTCGGCCATTTCCGGATTCTCGATGGAGAAGCTGGGCACAGCCATTACGCCGTAGGGACTGGACACGTGCAGGCGGATCAGATTGCTCTTTCTGTTCCAGTTCACGTCCGTGTCCCAGTTAAAGTCTCTCCAGCCGTCGTTATTGTCCAGCGCGTCAAAGTCGATATCGTCGTCGGAGCCTTCGGCGTACAGCAAAAGCTCGTCGTCGCCAAAGCCCCAATCCCAGCTGAACTCGTCGCCGCTCCGATAGTGTTCCCAGTGATCCCCGTTCAGGATGCGGATAACGGTGGGCCGGTTTCCTTCGTACCCTACCCGCACCTTCAGATTGGTGCTGGAAAGAATTTCCTGATCCTCGTCGGTCGAACCGTCCACCGTCACGGTCAGATCCTGCCGCGCGGCGGTTTCGTCCACCACCACGAAGCGGAATTCCGTGGTGCCCACCTCGTAGCCGGGCTTCATGCTGAACAGCCTGATCCAGTACACCCCGCCGGCATCCAACTGGTTCTTATCATAGGTGAGCGTACCCATGCCGTCTTGAAGCTCGTCCGATCCTGCGCCTCCGATCCAGGATCCGCCCCAGTCAACGCGGAACAGAGCGGCTTCAAACCAGTCGGGCATGACCGTATCTTCGTCAGCCTCCGCGTACAGGGTCAGGATCAGATCCTGTCCGGCGGGGAAGGTGGAAAACGCCTTGATCTGGGGGGCCGCCGTCCGCCCAAACGCGTTTACGGTGAATTCCCAGATTTCCTGGTGATCCTCGCGGATGGACGCGCCGTTTTCATCGAACTGCCAAACGCGGGCGTCCACCACGAAGGTGCCGCTTTGCCAGATGACCGCGCCAGTGTCCCAGTAATCATAGAAATCGCCCACTTCCTCGTAGACGACGTTATCCTCTGTGCCCTTTTCCCGGATGCGGATCTGCAAATTGCCGTTGATCCCGTCCGGATTGGCGTAATAGGCGAACACGCGGATCGGTTCGCCGACGATATACTCCCGCTCCATGGTGACGATGATATCGCTGTCTGTAGCCGCTTCCGTCACATGGATGGGAATGGTGATTGCCGCGTCCTTTTGGGGATAACCGAACCGGATGGCGCAAACGGTCACTTCATAGTCTTCCCCCGCCTGGCAGCGCGGCACGGTCAGGGGCAAGCGGGTGGTTTCCCCGTCTGACAGGTCCACCCAATGGCTGTCCGCAAGCCAGGAATCGGCCGGGGCTATCCAGTCGTTAATGTACAGGCCGAAGAAGTTGGCGTCCATGTTCTGCACGTCCACGTACAGCATCCCGTCCCGGGGCACGATAAAGCGTCCGGTTTCTTCGTCATATACGTTATCGGTATGGGATACGTCGAATACGATATCTTCCTGGATTTCCCCCTCGTAACCCACCTGGAGGGTGAAGGGGGCGCTCAGATACGTGGTGCCGTCGGGCGCGACCGCTTCGGCCACCAGCACCCTGCTGTAAGCCTGGTGCTGCCCCAGGCCCACCCAGTTGATCCCGATTTCCCCGTTTTCATCGGGCCAGAAGCTGTCGAAAATCTTGTCCTCAGTAAGCGCTTCCTCGGCGTTTGCCAGTTCGTAAACGTGCACCATGTTCGCCCCCGGCGCCGTCACGGAAAGCTCTATCCACTGATTCATCAGAATGGACGCGCTGACGCCGTCCTCGCCGGGCACGACGAAATCCTCGTTCCACGGGCCGAGGCCCAGGGCCGGGGAAACGGTGAAATGGGTATGCGCGGCGGGCGAAATCAGCTCGTCATTCGCCAGCGCTTCCACCCAGCATTCATATGCGCCGATCGGCCACAGGTTTCTTCCCGTCTCATTGTAGTCCGGAGCCGTAAACGTGTAGCTGTTCACGGGAATCATGTCCCTGTACTCCTGGCCGTTTAGGTCGGGCCGGATCATGTGGACGAAGTATGCATCCGCGCCGTCCACAGCGTCCCATTCCAGGGTATAGGTTTCATCAAAGACGGAGGGGCCGTTTTCCGTCATGCCCGTTGTCTCCGCCGTCTCCTGCAGGGACACGTCGTAGTTGAACACGAGCCTCTGCCAGGGATCGTCTTCGCTGATCCGGTAGAACAGGGCGTCCGCGCTGTATTCCCCGCTGAAGGGCGGCGTGGTGACGATATAGTAATCGTCCCCCTCCGGATACCACCAGTCCAGGGAAGTGGAATACCACCTGTCCGGCTCTTCGGCGGAAGTATCCGTACTCCAGCCCATCAGGAAGGAGTGCTGATTCGTGTCCGCGTACAGCTTGTAGTAGTACGCGCCGCTGACCGCGCCGTTTTGAACTTCGGCGTTGCTCACGATGATCGCGAGATGGTCGTCCGCCAATGCCGCGCACGCGCACAGGCACAGCGTCAGGCACAGCGCCAGGGCAACCAGCCATTTTTTCATGGGATGCGTCCTCCTTTTTCGGAAAAAGAATGATCGTTCGTCGTCTTTGCGCTTCCGGTTTTGTTGCGGTTTTCAGGTTTGATTCAATTTTACCATTTATTTGTAGAAAAAGCAACAGAAAACCGAAGCGAAAAATCGCTCCGGCGGGAAAAATAAAAATATTGCGTCCGTCATTCGAGGTCCAGGGCGAAAACGTTCACCCGGCGGCAGCCCTTTTGATACATTTCGTTGTCCTCGGGAATGTCGGCGCGGCACAGGAAGCGCGCGCCGAGCTTTTCGCAGACCCGGCGGGAGGGGGCGTTTCCCGTTTCGTTGGTGATGAGGGCGGTGCGCATGCCGTGGGCGCGCATGACGGGGAACAGCAGGCGGCAGGCGGCCCCGGCGTAGCCCTGGCCCCGAAAGGGCGCGTCCACGCCGTACCCGATTTGCCCGCCGTAGAGCAGGGAATCCGGGTAGCCGATGCGCAGGCTGACGTGGCCCACGGGCTGGCCGTTTGCCACGATCTGAAACTGGTAGGCGGGTACGTAGCGCTTCACGGGATCGGCGGGCGAACGCTTTTCCAGGCGCAGGGAAACCCGCCCGTCGGTGAGGGGCAGCAGATCGGCGAAGTCCTCAAAATGGCAGGTATAGGTATGATACTCCGCCCAGGCCCTTTGCAGCTGCCATTCCTCTCGGGACAGGACGTAGAGCCGTTCGTCGCCGTTGGTCTCCCCCGGGTGTTTTACCGGGCGCGCGCCCTTTTCAATGCCGTCCAGCTTCATGCCAAGGCGTTCCATCACGTGAAAGGAAGCCGCGTTCCGGTCGTCGCAGTGGGAAATGACGGTTTTCGCGCCCAGCACCTCAAAGGCGGCGCGAAGCAGCTCCCGGCCCATTTCCGTGGCGTAGCCTTTCCCCCGGTGTTCCGGCAGCAAAATCCAGCCGATTTCCGCCGCGCCGGGAACGTCCTGCCACCATTCCACGCTGCCCTGGCCGATGGCTTCCCCGGTTTCCTTCAGGGTGACGCAGTATTCCCAGGCGCGGATGGGCGTTTCCCCCCATCTGCCCCGGGCATAGGCCAAATAGCGCTCAGTGTCCGATTCCGGCGTGGAGCCGATGCGGCCCCAGAAAAACAGGTATTTCGTCGTGTCCGGGTCGGAGGCGATGCGCAAAACCAGGGAACGATCCGCTTCCGTAAAGGGCCGCAGACGCAGACGCTCCGTTTCCAGGGAAAAAAGGGCTTCATCAACAATAGACATACGTTTTTCCCTTCCTATCGGTAAATGTCGAGCATGGTTTATGCACATTGCAGGATAGACGGCCGTAAGGGCGGATAATATCCGCCCGCAACTGCCGGATATTACGAACGTTTGAAGAATCAACAAACCAATCATGTTGCGCGGGGCGGGCCGATATTATCCGCCCCTACAATTTCTGGGCTTCGCGGTTTGTTCCAGCCAACACGGGCGAACACAATGTACAGAAAAAGGCCCTTCGCGTTTTATAGCGAAGCGGCCCTTTTTACCACCCTCAATTACTGGGCGACGGTTTCAGCGGCAACGGGATGAACGCTGACCTGTTTCTTGAACTTGCCCTTGCGTTCAAACTTCATCACGCCGTCCGCCTTGGCGAACAGGGTGTCATCCTTGCCGATGCCCACGTTCAGGCCGGGCAGGATCTTGGTGCCGCGCTGGCGAACCAGGATGTTGCCAGCCAGGACGAACTGACCGTCGGCGCGCTTGGGCCCAAGGCGCTTGCTTTCGCTGTCACGGCCGTTCCGGGTGGAACCCATACCTTTTTTATGGGCGAAAAGCTGAAGATTAAGCTTCAACATGATTGTTTCCTCCAATGCTTAGTTTTCTTTGAGAAGAAGATAGTCAGGATAGGCGTCCTTAAGATCGCTTAGACCCTGGCGCATGGTTTTCAGGATCACTTGGGCGTCGTGGCCGCTGCCCTCCGGCAGGGTAAGGATCATTTTTCCGGGGGATACTTTCACCTTCGGCTCAAGCCCCGCCACGGATTCCAAGGCGTTTGCGCAGGTGGTGGTGAGGATGGAAACGGCGGCGCAGACGATATCGCTGCCTTCCTCCGCGTAATCCGCATGGCCTCTGCTCTCAAACCCGGTGATCAGATCGCCCTTCCAGTGCAGCGTGACGCGGATCATGAAATCAGGCGTTGATGCCGGTGATTTCCACCTGGGTGAAGGGCTGACGGTGGCCAGCCTTGCGGCGGTAGTTCTTCTTGCTCTTGTACTTCAGGATCCTGATCTTTTCGCCCTTGCCGTGACGAACGATCTTGCCGGTGACGCTGGCGCCGGTGACGAAGGGGGAACCCACTTCGATGGTTTCGCCGGAGAGCATCAGGACGGGGAAGGAAACGACGTCGCCCACTTCGTTTTCGAGCTTTTCGATGTAGATGGTGTCACCCTCGGACACACGGTACTGTTTGCCGCCAGTCGCAATAATCGCGTACATTCAGCAGCACCTCCTTTTATTACTCGCCGGGCTTCCGCGGAGGGAAAGGGTGGCGCTATCGCCATGGGGCAGCGCTTGCGCGCGTTTAAAGGCCCCGCCCGAGCGGCTTACCGAATAATTTTACCACGGAAACCCTTGTATGTCAACAACTTTTTCAACAAAAAAACCGATTCAACGATCAATTTACGGGTATTTTACGGGGGCAATTTACGGACAGACGGATATTAGCTGCTTCCGCTTGACACACGTAATATTACGTAGTATAATGCAAAAGCAAGGAGGGAAAAGTTTGAGGTGGGCAGAAAAGAAACGGCAGCTTCGGGCAGCAGGATGCTGGAAAGTGGACGAGGGCGGCAACCATGAAATATGGTACAGCCCCATTACCAAACAAAAGTTTCCCGTGCCGAGGCATGACACGCAGGAGATAGGAAAAGGAATAGAAAAAGCGGTGAACAAGCAGGCAGGACTGAAATAAGGGAAGCCTGAGAGACAGAAGGAGGACACAGAATATGGCAAAGTATTGTTTTCCAGCGATCATCGCGCCGGATGAACCGGGTTTTATGGTAACTTTCCCCGATATAGAGAACTGCTTCACCAGCGGGGAAAATCTTGTGGAAGCGCTGGAAATGGGGGAAGATGTGCTCAACCTGATGCTGGTGGTGATGGAGGACGATAAAAAGGAAATTCCCGCGCCAAGCCCCTTGAACAATATTCATCCAGAAGAACCGGGAGCGCTCGTGACGCTGATCCTGGCGGACACCACGGCATACCGCAAAAAGATTTCCAACATGGCGGTAAAGAAAACGCTTTCGATCCCCCAATGGCTGAACACCGCAGCCGAAGCCGCCAACGTGAACTTTTCCCAGACCCTTCAGGAAGCACTGACCGTCAAGTTAGGCCTGCAATGACCGCCTTTCCGAAAAAAAGCCACCATTTCTGGCGGCTTTCTATTTGGTGCGAGTGGCGGGGGTCGAACCCGCACGCCCAGAGGGCACAAGATTTTAAGTCTCGGTTGTCTGCCTATTCCAACACACTCGCGACGGTTCATATTATAACGGCGGTTTTGCCGGAAGTCAAGCAATTTTTTCAAAATCGGGTGTTGACAGGCGGAATAAATTGTGGTAATATACTCCACGGCTTTAAAAGAGCCTGTGCCAGAGACAGCCGGTGCGCGAAAGCGCGTAAGGGACGCAGTTCCGCCAGCCGAGGCGCAACGGAAAGTATTTTGTATGCTCTCCCTTGCGTTGGCGCAAGGGTTTTCTTTTATTCCGAGCCATTGAGGAGGTGTAATCGAAAAATGAGCAAGAACCGTGACATGAAGGTGGAAAAGGTAGCCCAGATCGTGGAAAAGCTGAAAAACGCCGAATCCGTGACCGTCGTGGCTTACTCCGGCCTCACCGTGGAACAGGATACGAACCTGCGCCGCCAGTGCCGTGAAAACGATGTGGATTACTGCGTGTTCAAGAACCGGCTGGTGAAGCTGGCCCTGGAGCAGGTGGGCATCGAAGGCATGGACGATCTGCTGAACGGCCCCAACGCGTTCGTTTTCAGCAAGAAGGATCCTGTGTCCGGCCCCAAGGCTGTGGCCCAGTTCATCGAAAAGAACAAGCTGGAATCCCTGAAGATCACCGGTGGTATCTTTGAAAACAAGGCCGCGGACGAAAAGACCATGGTCAAGCTGTCCAAGATGCCCGGCAAGGACGAACTCATGGCGACCCTGGTTGGCTGCCTGATGAGTCCCGTGTCTTCCCTGGTGGCCGTTCTGGGCGAAATCGCCGAAAAGAAGGAAGCCGCCTAAACCGCAATGCGGCCTGACCGCCGCGTAAAAACACTCAAACGACCGCATAAAAAATGGAGGAAAATAAAATGTCCGTTCAGGAAATCATCGAAGCCATTGAGAAAATGTCTCTCATGGAAGTCAACGAACTGGTTGAAGCGCTGAAAGAAAAATTCGGCGTGACCGGCGCTATCGCCGTTGCCGGTGGCGCTCCCGCTGCCGCTGCCGCCCCCGCTGAAGAGCAGACCGAATTCGACGCCATCCTGGTGGATGCCGGCTCCGAAAAGATCAAGGTCATCAAGGCTGTGCGCGAAGTCGTAAGCGGCCTGGGCCTCAAGGAAGCCAAGGATTTCGTGGAAAACCTGCCCAAGGCTCTGAAGGAAGGCGTTTCCAAGGAAGAAGCCGAAAAGGTGAAGGAAGCCTTCGCCGCCGTCGGCGCCAAGGTCGAAGTGAAGTAATTCATTTCCTTATGAAAACTGCCGCGCGTTTCGCGCGGCGGTTTTTGTTTTATTTTCCTCCGAATAGGGACGGGGCCTGCTCCACGCGGTTGCGCCCGGCTTCTTTCGCTTTGTACAGGGCGTCGTCCACCTGGATATAGACGCGCTTTTGCTCCTGATAGTTGTGGACGGTGATCACGCCCTGGCTGATGGTCAGATGGCCCACGGCGGGGAAAACGTGTTCGTCCACGGTGCGGCGCAGGGCTTCGGCGAAGGCCACGGCCTTTTCTTCGTCCACCTGGGGAAGCAGGATAAAAAATTCCTCGCCGCCCCAGCGGCCGATCTGCGCGCCGGGATAGCCCCGCACGGAATCCTGAAAGATTGCGGCGATCTCGCGCAGGACGCTGTCGCCGATGTCGTGGCCGTTGCGGTCGTTGACGCGCTTAAAGAAGTCCAAATCCACCATCACCAGAGACGCGGTGCCGCCGCTCCTGAGGGCTTTGTCGATCAAATGCTCGATTTTGCCCCGGTTGTAGATGCCGGTCAGGGCGTCCCGCTCGGCCAAATAGGTCAGGCGGCTGTGGGCCTTTTGCAGCTCCTCCATGGTGGTGGAAACCAGCCGGGTCAAGCGCCGGAGAACGGACGCCTGCCCTTGCAGCACGGTATCGTCCACCTTCACTTCGGGCAGGTCCTCCGCCGGGGCGTCGCCCTCCCGCATGCCGATGGAGAGCAGGGTGATGTTGTTTTCGTCCAACTCGCCGGTGCGGCTGTTGCGCAGGATCTCGCCCCAGGTATGGAAGCCGCAGGTGCTGCACAGGTTGGCGAAGGGCTTCATTTCCATGTCCACGAAGTCCTCCCAGAAGGTTTTCCGCACCACGCAGGAATAAAGCAGAATCACCTGGGGCTTGAACCCGCGCATGGCTTCCAGGCGTTCGTTCACGATGCTGACGATGTTGGTGGGGTCGCCGTAGGTGAGGTGGATGTTCATGCCCTCTTTCACGAACCCGTGAAGCCAGAAGGAGCCGTCCTCCTCGATATGCACCACGCTGCGCAGGCGCTCTTCCCCGTTCTGCACCGCCATTAAGGGAAACTCGAAGGCTTCCTCGGCGTTGTTGTGCTTTTTCCGGTCGATCTGCAAAAACTTTTCGTACACCTCGGCGGCGGGCTTGCCGTCCAGCTCGATCAGGTGCTTGCCCTCCGCCCGGGTCACCTTGAAGGGCATGCCTAAGGAGATCCAGCCGATGGACTTGTCCATGTCAAAATGCAGGTCTTTCCCGGCGTAGGTGATCACCAGCATGGTGTCATACATAGCCCCGGTGCCGTCGAAAATGAAATGCTCGGGGGAATTGAGCCTGTGCCCGCCGGGATAGCCGCCGAAAATGTCGATATCCTTCCGGCAGCGGCTGATTTCGGCGTACATATGCTCCGTGTCCGCTTCCGTGCCGGGGAACATCAGCTCGGCGGCTTTCAGGTCGGGCACAGCGTCCAACGCTTCCCGCACCCGCTTGCCGATGGCGATTTCGTTTCCCTTCACGCCGTCGATGCGCAGGATGGAAATATCCGAGCGCTCAAACAAAATGGCGCTGACCAGGACGCCCGGCTCGATCATCCGGCCGTCCTTGATTTCCCCCGCCGACATGGTGCCAGCGATGAGCTTTGTTCCAAAAAACTGCTCAATTTCCCGGGCGAGCTGAACCAGGCCCGCTTCGTCGGCGATGCCGCTGAAAATGTGGAACAGAATCGTTTTGTATTTCCCCGTTTGGTATTCTTTCAGGATATCCGTCAGCTGACCTGCCGCCGGAGCGCCGCGGTTGATTTCCACCAGCATCTGTTTCATAAAAAACCCCATTCCTTCAAGGCCGTCGATGGTATGCACATGCCGCGTTCCAATTAAAGCCATTATAGCATAAGACACGGCCTGTGTCCACCTGAAAAAAATCTTTTCTCACGGCTCAAGTATGCATGAGAAATAGGGATTTGTAGGGGAACCGTTGGGGGCGCTCCGCCCCCAAACCCCCGACCAGGGAGATGATCTCCCTGGACCCTCACTTGGCGAAGCAGCTTGCAAGAATATATCGAACAAGCGCCGCCTGCGGCGCTGGGGTTTACGAAAGTTTGATGGCTTCTGGCCCAAGAAAGCCGGGAAAATCCCAGGGAAAAAGCTCGCTTTTTCCTAAGGGATTATTCCCTGGCTTTCCCCGGATGCTTCGCATCCGGGTTGGCCGCCAAAGGCGGCCGGGCCAGAAGCACAAGGCCGTCAAGTTTTG